>CAZQIA010000011.1:0-16114 GCA_964593215.1 uncultured Gammaproteobacteria bacterium | reverse complement strand
ATGATGCAAATCATTGTGGCTTACGGATTTATTTACTCATTTGACTCGATTTTTTCAGGGAAAAAGAATAAATGGTTTAAAAATCTAATTTTTATTACTGGGGTAATAATAATTTTTTCAACATTTGTATACTTTATACATAATTATTTCAATAATTATCCTTCTACATATGCTTCAGAATGGCAGTATGGATATAAACAGGCAATCCAATATGCTGAATTACATAAGCAGAAATACGAAAATATCTACATGACTCAAGATTTTGGTAGGCCATATATTTATGCTTTATTTTTTGGAAGGTACCCTGAAGGTTCTTTAACAGATGCAGATATCACAAGAGAAGCTTTTGGGTTTGTACATGTTAATTCATTTGGAAAATATAAATTTTTAAACCAATTACCTAATGACAAAAAAAATTCTCTTTACATAAATACTTCAGGAAAAGAACCGCGCGATGCTAAGATTTTAGAAACCATAAAGTTACCAAATGGTACTTCAGCACTCACAATCTATGAAAAATAAAATAATTTTTTATTACATCGCTCTTGCATTAATCTTGATTACTGCTTTTGTGCTCAGAATTTATTTAATAGGTCAGGTTCCTGCTTCTCCAGACTGGGACGAGGCGGCACTAGGTTATAATGCTTACTCAATTTTGTTAACAGGTAAAGATGAATATGGAAAATTTCTTCCCGTAGTACTTCAATCGTTTGATGATTATAAACCTGCATTATATACGTATTTTATAATTCCATTTATAAAAATTTTAGGTTTATCCGTTGTTGCAGTTAGGCTTCCTGCGATAATCTCCGGGGTAATAGCAGTTCTACTAGCGTTTTTAGTCGTAAGAAATCTTTTTGAAAAAGGTTTTCATCTGGTTGGAAAAAAACTTAGCTCCAATGTTCTTGCTTTAACTGTTGCATTTTTTACTGCAATTTCTCCATGGCATATTCAGTTTTCCAGAGTGGGATTTGAAGCAGGCGTCGGGTTAACATGTAATCTTGCGGTAATATATTTTTTTCTAAAAAGCCTTAAAAATCAGTATTTCTTGATTTTAACCGCTGTATTTGCTGCATTAAATATTTACATTTACCAAAGTGAAAAAGTTTACACCCCTTTACTTCTTCTGATTTTAATTTCAATCTATTTTAAAAGACTTATAAAGTTCAAGAAAAGAATTCTTTTAATAAGTTTTTTTACAGGAATTTTGATAATTGCTCCAATGCTTCTATTTATTGTCCAAAATCCAAATGCGCTTTCCAGAGCAAAAGGTGTGAGCGTTTTTACAGACACTACTAAACTACTGTCATCGAATAAAGAAAAAATAGAAAGAGATGTAAAATCTTCAAATAGAATTGGTGCAATTATAGACAATAGAAGAATTGAGTATTTTAAAGCGTTTGCAAGTGGATACCTTTCACATTTCGAGCCTAATTGGTTGTTTTATAGAGGAGATGTAGCACGTCATCATGCACCATTCATGGGAAATCTCTATTTATTTACTCTCCCCTTTATTTTAATAGGTTTATATATGCTTGTCTTTATGGACATTGATAGAAAAGTTAAAATATTTATAATACTTTACCTCTTACTTGCACCCATTCCGGCATCAGTTACTATAGATGTTCCGCATGCAGTAAGAAGTATTAACACAATTCCTTCGTACGAAATCTTTACCTCAATAGGAATTTTGTCATGTATATTTTTTCTTCAAAAACAGAAACGTTATATTTATATTCCCATGTATTTAATTGTTTTCCTAGCTATTACGCTTAACATTTTTTATTACCTCAATCAATATTTTGTTCAGCTAAACTATTTTGATTCTGAGTATTGGCAATATGGGTGGAAGGAAGCGGTTGCCTATACAACACAAAAAGCTCAGAAATTTGATCATGTTGTGGTAACAAATCAGCCTCCTTTAGATCAATCCTATATTTTCTTCCTTTTTTATCTACAATATGACCCTATAAAATACCTCTCGGAAGGCGGGACTAAGGCAGGAGGGTTTAACCAATCACATACTGCATTTGGGAAGTATGAATTCAGGGAAATTAAGTGGGACAAAGATAAATTTGAAAAAAATACTGTGTTTTTAGGAAGACCGGGAGATTTACCGGATAACATTGGAAAAACTATATATTATCTAAACGGCGAACCTGCCATAGTATTTTCAGACAGATATGAGTAAGAAGCAAACAAAACCATCCTGGGTCTTAAAAAAAATTTTTCACAATAAAACTAAGGTTTTGTATGCGCTACTTTGTTTAATTATTGGATTTGGTTTTTATCTTAGAATTACTGGAGTAATAACCAATTCATTTGCCTTTACGTATGACGTGGGACGGGATCTTCTTCAAGTTCAGAGTATTTTTGAGACGCATAAAATTCCGCTTATTGGGCAGACAACTGGATTAGGTGGTTTGTATTACGGGCCTTGGTGGTATTACATTTTAACTCCTGGATTTTTTATTTCAGGAGGTAATCCTCAAGGAGTCGCGCTTTATATGGTTCTAATAGGGGTTATATGTATAGTGCTTGGATATTTATTAGGGCATGAACTGGGATCAAAAAAACTAGGATTAATTATTGCAAGTTTAATTTCTACTTCAGGCGTAATGGTCGGTTTTTCAAACCAAATCTGGAATCCAAATATTGCGCCTACGTTAGTAATGATTGTTTTATTGCTTACGTTTTTTTTAAAAAAAACTTCTAAAAAAAGCTTTTTTCTCTACGCCATTTTGGGTTTTTGCTTAGGATTAATTTTAGACGCAGAAATTGTTTTTGGGGTCCTTTTTATAGCAAGTGCAATTTTGTTTTACCTATATCTTTTTAGAACGAGGCTTTTTAAGTTAGAAACAATAGGAGCTTTTCTGGGATTTCTTGTTTCGCTTTCTCCCAGACTATTTTTTGAACTTCGGCATAATTTTGTAATGACAAAATCCTTATTTCAAATGCACGGAGGAGACCAGAAAATATTTGATCCACAAAATTTTTTTCCAATGCTGCCAGATAGAATCCTTACGCTTCTGGGTCAGATAAAAGAAACCTTTGGATTTGAATCACAGGTTGGATTTTACGTATTCTTATGTCTTTTTGTAGGGTTGGGAATAATACTTATGAAAAAAATGCGCAAGTCAGAAAAAGAACTCTTAGTTTCAATTTTCATTATTTTCCTCGTTTTTTTATTAGGAAGCGCTTTTTTTGCAAGGGCTATCTGGGGTCATTACCTTGTAGGACTTCCAGTTTTGTATATAATTGCTGCTTCTATTATTTTGTCTGCGGTAGTTAGAAAGAATCTTCTTGTAGGCGCACTTGTCTTTTTTGTTTTACTTTACATTAACGTGAAGCCAGTACAATTAATTTCAAATTTTAGCAAGCCTTTATGGGAAGGAAATGCTGCGGTTTATAGAAATCAGCTTACGGCAATCGATTATATTTATAAAGACTCCGCAGGGAAAAACTTTAACTTTGTTGCATATACTCCGGCGGTACATGACTATACATATAGATATCTTTTTAGCTGGTATGGGAAAAATACTTATGGCTATACTCCTTCTCAAAAGAAAGAAAATCTATTTTACCTTATTATAGAACCCGATCCAGGTTACGAGGGAAGGATAATAGACTGGCTTAAGGTTCGTGAAGGAGATGGGAAAATAATTTCAAGGTATGCTGCAAAAGGCGGTATTACTGTTCAGAAAAGAATTCACTAATTTTTAAAAAGTTTCTGTCTTAAAAAATCTAGCGGATTAAATGTTGACTGTAGTTTAGTATTTTTTGACCAGCCTATACTATCCTCATAGACATCTTCCTGGTTTTTCCTTTTCCAATCCCTGGAGTTCACGTCTATTTTTTTAGGGTCAAGTAAAATAAAGCTGGAATTTTTTATAAAAAGTTTTTTGTCTACGCTAAATGTTGATGCGTCTGCTATTCCTATGGGAATTCCTCTTGGATTTGAGAGTCCGTCGTGTTGAAGCATCACAGACAAAGCGTGGCTTTTGTCCGTAGATCTATACAAATAATCATAAAGCGTAAAAGACCTATTTGGAAAAGTAGACTTTAGTGTCTGTTCGTCTCGCAATATGTTTTCCATATGATAATTCTTAAAAAATATAAATTGTTTTGCGTTAAAAAATGAGCCAGTAAGTATAATAATTAAAATTAGATATTCTAACAATTTAAAATTATTTTTTTTACCTTTAAAAAGATTTGAGAATTGAGTAGCTGTCCACGCAGTAGAGATAAAAATAAATGGAGCTAAATAAATAACATATCCGTCAAACCGCTCACCTTTGTAATATCTATTTATCACTAGAAGAGAAAAGAATATGAGGTATACAATAATCCAATCACTTGTTAATTTTCTTTTTAAAACGTTAAGCCCTAGAAGTACAATAAAAGCTGAAAAAATTAGAAAAGCTAATTGATAAAAGCCTCCCACAACATTTCCCCAGTATGATGGTAAAAAATTAAACAAAAATAATCTCCAACTATTTGGTACGTAAATTCTATTCTGTCCAATGAAAATAAAATCCAAAAAATTTCTGAAGTTTGCAAAATTTTGCTGACTGTCCCAATAAAGCAAGGGAAGCCACATGATAAAAAAACCCACGAAGAATGAAAGCAAAAATAAAAACTTTTTTCTGAATGAAATCCCCGGAATAAACGGTATAAAAATAGAAAAAATTGCCAGGTTAATTCCTGCATAGTGAAACATAGTGGCAAGTCCCACAAGCAATCCCAGGATAAAAGAATATATAATTCTTTTCTGTTTTAAAAGGAGGACAAAAAATAATAACGAAAAAATAGAGAGGTGTCCAAGATAGCTATGCTGTGTTAAAGATATAGATCTTGAGATAAATTGAGGAGAAAATGCAGCAAGAAGACCTGCAGTAATAGATAGCTTTTCTCCTCCCAAAAGTTTTCCTACGTGCATCATGGCGCCTATACTCAAAACTCCTGTTAAGAAAAGAAGAAGAAAAGGTGCTATTGAGGATGGGAATATGTAGAAAGAGAGCATATTTGTCCAGTAAAATTGGGGTCCAAATACATATGGTCCAGTTGAGCTGAATGATGCAAAAAGCGGTAAACTGTGAATCTTTAGAGCTTCCTGAGCAATTAAAATATCCCTTGCAGTATCACTTCCGTAGTCAACCCTATCAATAAAATTATAAGCTCTAAAGAATATCCCTATCAAAACTACTGAGCAAAATAAAATCGGATACAGATATTTTTTAATAACACCTATTGATTTTTGCATACACAGAATAAATACTATTATTCCATATATTGCTAAAATAGCAACAATATTACACATACGGTGTGATATACTTCTGTATTGAATGAAGAAAAAAGATCATAACCATGTAATAGAGCAAGTACCTCCAAATTATTATCAAAAGGGGGTTAAAAATAACGTGCTTCAAAAGGCGTGGCATTTTAAAAAGCTAAATGCTGTACTTTCAGGAATTGACATAAACCCTTCAAAAATATTAGACGTGGGGTGTGCGTCTGGATGGTTTTTAACCCAGGTGTCAAAGTCCTATCCAAAAGCAAAATGTCACGGAATTGACATTTATGATAAGGCAATAAAATTCGGAGAGAAAAAATATCCAAAAATAAAATTTTCGGTGGCAGATGCAGATAAAATACCTTATAAAGCCAACACCTTTGATTTAGTTATATGCACTGAGGTTCTGGAACATGTAGACGAACCTAAAAAAACACTTCTGGAAATGAAAAGAGTACTGAAAAAAAATGGGAGAGCGGTCATTGAATTAGATTCAGGAAGTTTGCTTTTTACGGTAGTATGGTATCTGTGGGGTTTAAGTAAAGGCAAGGTTTGGAGTCATTCCCATCTGCATTCATTTAATGTAAAAACACTGGAAAGGCTACTTAAATCAGTTGGGTTTGTAATAATTTCGAAAAAAAGGTTTAATATAGGAATGGCAATGGTTTTTGTTGTCAAAAAACCATAATGTTATTTAAAAAAAAGTTATTTCTCCTCTTTTCACTACTCATAATTTTTATTGGTTCTATTCCTCGGGCAATTGAGGTTTTCTCCGGCAACTATTTATTCGGATTTGATCAAGGTCTTTTCTATGAGGCAGTTAGGAGTATAGTTGTTGAGAGGCACTTGACTTTAATAGGTGCAGAGGTAGGAGGTATAGGTGGTTTTTTTCAAGGACCGGGTTGGTACTATTTACTAACCATCCCTTTTTTGTTATTTAGAGGAGATCCATACGGCGGGATGATTTTAATGTTTTTCTTGGGAATCATAGCATCAGCTCTTTCAATATTCCTATTTCAGAAGGATCTAGGGTCTAAAGAAGCTATTTTAACAGGCACTTTTATAAGTTTTTCTCCCGGAATAATCTCACAATCGCGTTTTATTTGGCCACCGTTTGTTATTACTCCTTTATGTATTGTTTTACTTTTTTGTGTTTTGCAGGCATATAGAAACAAAAAATACTTTATTCCGCTCTCATTTGTGGTGATAGGATTAATGTCACATTTCGAAATTGCCACAGCCGGAACTTTACTTTTTTCAACACTTATCACTTATTTAATTATTAGACCTAAAAACTTCTTTTCGCTTAAAATTATTATGCTGTCAATTCTAGGATTTATCTCAGTAAATATTACATTAATTATTTTTGATATTCGCCACAATTTTTTAAGCAGCAAAGGCGTTTTAACATATTTGTTTCATGGTTCTTCTGTTAAGTCAGCATACAATTTAAAAAATCATTTTGACATGTTTAAGGATTCGCTTTATTCTATTTCACAAAATTGGGAGTTTGGAGCGTTATTAATAGGCATATCTCTCTATGCCATGCTTCTTCTACTTAAAGATAAAAAAATAGATACTCCTACCAAGAATTTCTTAAAATTTACTCTGATTTCAATATTTATGCTTTTTATTGTTACCTTGCCTATAAGATCAACTCTTTGGTCATGGTGGTTTTTAGATATTCCTGTTTATCTAAGCTTTTTATTTGGAATATGTCTTTCTTATCTTTATTCTCTAAAAGGTTTCAGATATATAACGCTTGGAGTATTGTTTTTCTTCGTGCTGTTGTTTATTCAAAAAACTTTACTTTGGTATAAAAACGATTATAAGGACTTTGGTGGAACTGCAAAGATCAAAGGGAAAACCGAGGCAATTGATCTAATTTTCAAAGATGCACAGAAAAAAGATTTTGGTCTTTTTGTTTTTTCGCCGCCTGTTTACACATATCCATATGATTATATACTGCATTGGTATGCTAAAGATAAATACGGTTATGTTCCTCCAGCTGAGAAGAGAAAGACCTTTTATTTACTCATAGAACCGGATCCTGAAAAGCCATGGTCCTACAAAGGGTGGCTAGAAACTGTAATAAAAAATGGAAAACCTGAGAAAAACCTAAAATCTTCCGGAGGGTTCATCATTCAAAAACGAACTATTTGAATTCATACTTCTAGTGATTTAAGCTTGATTTAGATATAATCATTTTATGAGCAAATTATCTGTTGCCCTTGCAACTTATAACGAACAAGAGAATCTAAAAATGTGCTTAGAATCTGTTTATGGATGGGCAGATGAAATTGTAATCGTAGATGGAACATCAAATGATAAAACCCGTGAAATTGCAGATTCTTTTGAAGCAAGAGTTATTGTGAAGCCTAATCAAAAGAATTTTCATATTAATAAGCAAATAGCAATTGATAATTGTAAATTTCCATGGATACTTCAGTTGGATGCAGATGAAGTTGTAAGTAAGGATTTAAAGGAAGAGATTGATAAAATCAAAACAGAAAATGATGACGAGAAAAACGGTTATTGGATTCCTAGAAAAAATTTTTTTCTTGGGCGATTTCTTATGAAGGGTGGTCAGTATCCCGACTATACATTAAGATTTTATAGAAATGGAAAAGGCAGGCTACCTCAGAAAGATGTTCATGAACAAGCGGAGGTTGAGGGTAAAGTAGGGTACCTTAAAGAAGCACTTTTGCATTACCCATATAAAGATTTTGCGTTTTACATTAAAAAATGGAATAGGTATAACATATTCGCTGCGGATCTAATACAACAGGAATTAAAAAACAAAAAAATTCTACAAATTAAGTCTTTCTTCTCATATTTATTCCTAAAACCACTATGGTGGTTTTTATGGGTATATATTAGACATAAAGGTTTTATGGACTCATGGCAAGGATTTGTATTTTGCTTTTTCTCTGCATTGCGTTTTCCTTGTTCTTATCTCATATACCTGAGAGAAAGTTTTTGAATTTATTCATGAAAAAATACTGCGCCTCAATTTTCCTCTCATTTTTATTTTTAACTCTTTTTGTAAAAGAAGTTATCGCTGCGTCTTCCTATGTCCTTCCATATCCTGGTATCATGCCCGGTAACAAGTTGTATAAAGTGGAAAAAATACTTGACTGGGTAAAAAAATATTTTCTGTTTGGAGATTTTGCACAATATAAATACTCAATTTCATTATCTAGTAAAAAGCTTGTTGAAGCAAAAACACTTTTTGAATACAAACAGTATGCTTTTGCAATTAGTGCACTTAATGAATCTGACAAAGAATTTGTAGAAGCGAACAAATATTTACTTCAAGCAAAAGAGCACAAAAAGGATATAGCAGAGAAATTAAGAGAATTTAACTCCGCGGCACAAAAACATGATGAAGTACTGGAGAAAGTTTTAATAAATGTCCCGGCAACCTACTCATGGAGCGAAGAAAAAAAAGAGCCTGTAGAGCTATTTCTTAAAGAAAAAATAGAGAGGTCAATAGATATTAGAAAAATATATGAGTAAGCTTACACTTGTTGGATACTTTATTTTAATTACTTCATTTTGTGTTTTCAGCTATTTGTTTATTGATCCAAACTTTTTCTACCTTTCGTTTTTATTTTCGGGGATAGCATTTACTAAAAGAATTGAGGTTGGAATTTTGTACTCGATTTTCATTTTTCTATTCTTTTCTTTTTACTTATATTTCCTTTCATACTTCAAAAAAAACAATAAAATAAAGACACTAAAAATTATTATTGCAATTTCTTCTTTTTTGCTTCTTTCTTATCCCACGATAATTTCATATGACATCTTTAACTATATTACGACTTCAAAAGTTGCATTTTATTTTCACGAAAATCCTTACGCGGTTATGCCAAATGAGTTTCTTAATGATACAAACCTTCTTTTTACAAGAGCTAGCAATAAATATGCCATTTATGGTCCTTCTTGGCTAATTCTGTCCGGAATTCCTTACCTTTTAAGCTTTGGCAATGTTCTTTTATCAATACTTCTCTTTAAGATTTTTGTGGGCATATTTTATCTTGGAATTGTAATTTTAATTTACAAATTGTCTAAAAAAAATGTATACATAACTGCCTTTTTTGCCCTCAACCCATTAGTCATAATTGAAACGTTTGTCTCCGGTCACAATGATTCGGTTATGATGTTTTTTGCGCTTCTTTCATTTTATCTAAGCACTAAGAAAAAACTATTTTCATCTTTGTGTTCCTTGACAGTTTCAGTACTTGTAAAGTATTCAACAATAATCTTGGTACCTGTTTTATTTCTTTTTCACTTTGACCGGTTAAGAAAAGAGTCCGGTAATTCAAAACTGTGGCAGTTTTCATTTTTTGGAATGCTTGTTTTGTTTTTACTTTCTCCATTAAGAGAGGAGATGTACCCATGGTATGCAATTTGGATTCTTCCATTTATTGCGCTTTTAGAAAATAAGAAAATAATGTATGGTTCTATTGCATTTTCATTTGGTCTTATGCTGTACTACGTTCCCTACATGATAACTGGGCAATATCTGGGATATTCGTATGTATTAAAATATGTTTTAGTATTTTTACCTCTATTATTCTCAATTCCTTTTATTGTTAAAAAAGAGGTTTAATTACTTTATGAAGTTTACTTATAAACTACTCATTAAATACCGTGGAATAACTTTTTGCTTATTTAGTGCTCTTATTTCAGTCTTAAATCTTTTTCACTCAGGACTTCCCCCCACGCATGATGGTGAGTATCATGTGATCCGTTTTTTTGAATTCGATAAAGCCTTAAGAGATGGAGCATGGTATCCCACATGGGCCCTAGACCTAAATTACACTTTTGGTTCTCCTTTGTTTAATTATGTATATCCTCTTCCAAACTACTTTGCATCATTTGTACATTTATTAGGTTTTAGCTTTATTGACTCTTTTAAAACTAATCTATTCTTTGCTGTTATTGTTGGGTCTGTAGGTGCTTTTATATATGGCCGTAGCCGTTTTAATACATGGGGAGGGGTTTTGACTTCAGTGTTCTATACTTATGCTCCTTATCATTTTTTAGATATTTACATAAGAGGATCTGTTGGAGAAGTCTGGGCGTTAGCGTTTTTCCCTTACTCTCTTTGGTTGTTTAATCGGGTTTTAAAAAAGAGCTCTTCTAGAAATATTGCTCTTGCTTCTCTTTTATATTCTTTAATAGTATTTTCACACAATATTCTTGCGGTAATGTTCACGGGTTTTCTTGCGCCCTACCTTTTAGTTATATATCTGGAGTCAAAAAAAAACGTAAAAACTCTTTTTCTTCTTTATGTACCGATAATTTTAGGTCTGTTAACTTGCTCTATATTTATTATTCCTGCACTTCTAGAAGAAAAATATGTAGTTGGACTTAAGATTTTTGATATTGAACAGAATTTTCCTGAACTATTTCAACTCCTTATTCCCTCGTGGGGCTCCGGTTTTTCCGGAGGAAGCCTCTCAAATCAAATGTCTTTTCAGGTAGGAATTGCAAATTTAACTGTAGTGTTTCTGGTTATTATTGGATTGTTAAGAAAAAGAAAGAATTTAGTGTTTTACATGTTTCTGTTATTAAGCTTTTTTACAATTTTTATACTCATGACACCATATTCAACTTCTGTTTGGGAAACGGTGCCAATTATGAGCTTTTTCCAATTTCCCTGGCGTTTTCTTAGTTTGGAAATTCTTATTTGCGCTATTCTTGCTGGGTCAATAACAGCTTTATATAAGTCAAAAATTTTATACATAGTCTTACTGGGATTTCTTATCTTTTCTACTTATCAGTATGCAAGAGCTGCCTATTTCATGGATAGAAATGATGATTTTTATACAAAAAACCCAGATTTCATTTACTCCACAAACAGCATAGGAAATGTGTTTCAGACAAAATGGCTTCCTTTTCAAAAACATCTTCCAAATCCATACGACCCCAAAAAAATACGCGTTTTAAGTAGGAGTACAACAATTCAAAGATTTAAAGTTAATTTGCAGAAAAAGGAAGTTGTTAGCTTCAATACCGCGTATTTTCCCGGCTGGGCTGGATATGTAAACTCTAAAAAGACGCAAATCAATGAAAATAATGGAAAAATTTCTGTAAATTTACCTAAAGGAAATTACGAATTTATGTTAAGATTTGAAGATACTTTATTCCGATTTTCAGCAAAACTACTTACAGTTGTAGGAGTTTTAACCATTATTCTTCTTATTCTTAAAGACACTGTGCTACAATATTTCTATGCGCGTCGCAATTGATCACTCACCGTTAGTTTCTCAGCACAAGTTTGCCCACAAAATAAGAGGGACAGGGTTTTATACAAAAAATTTAATTAATGCGTTGACAAAATACCATCCCGAAAATGAGTACGAATTATTTGTTCAAGGCCAAAAAGTTTTAGATGCAGACATTTTTCATATTCCGTACTTTGAGCCGTTTTTTCTATCACTTCCATTTAAAAAACAAGGAAAAACAGTGGTTACAATTCACGACCTCACCCCCATAGTTTTTCCAGAATTGTTTCCAGCAGGACTTAAGGGAAAGATTAAATATCTTATTCAAAGTAAGATTGTAAAGTTTTCAGACGCAATTATCACCGACTCTGAGTCTTCAAAAAAAGATATACAGCATTTCCTAAAAATTCCAGCTTCAAAAATCCATTCAATTCCTCTAGCTGCAGACGAGATCTTTAAGAGATTAAGTCTTTCTTCAGAAGAAAAACAAAATATTAGAAAAAAGTATAGACTTCCCGAAAGATTTGCCTTGTATGTTGGAGACGCAACACCCAATAAAAACTTAAAAAGATTGGTAGAAGCTTCAATTTCAGCTAAAGTACCATTAGTGATGATAGGAAGCGCACTGGTAGGTAAAGAAATAGACATGAAAAATGTGTGGAATAAGGATTTACTTTTTGTTCAGGATGCGGCGGAAAAAAATAAAAACATTTTTTTGTTGGGATTTCTTTCGTCGGAAGAATTAGTAAAGCTTTACAATACTGCGACATTTTTCGTGTTCCCGTCATTTTATGAAGGTTTTGGCCTTCCTCTCCTTGAGGCAGCAGCGTGTGGGCTGCCTGTTCTTACATCAAATAAATCAAGCATACCGGAAGTTATAGAAGATGCGGCTTTTTATATAGATCCATTAGATGTTTCTGATATACAAACAGGAATGCAGGAACTTTTAGAAAACACAACTCTGCGACAGGATTTGTCTGAAAAAGGACTGCTCCAATCAAAAAAATTCAGTTGGGAAAAAACAGCAAATGAAACAGTTAAGGTTTATGAAGAAATTCATACTAAATCACAAAAATAGTTTCTTTATTTTTACAAGTTTATTTATCTGGAGGATTTTCCTTTTTGCTATTGAGCAAAATAGGTCATTAGTAACACAGAAACCAGAATATCTTGGAGACCTTTTTCAATCAAATTTTGACGGAGTTTATTATTCAGCAATATCCCAATATTGGTATAGAGGTTTAGACCAGGCATTCTTCCCTGTTTACCCCATTACAATAAAAATAGTAAGTATTATTACTTCTTTTCATGCATCCACAGCTGGAATAGTAGTTTCAGTCGTTTCATTATTTCTTCTTTTAAAAATTCTATCTTTGCTCATGAACTGGGATGGATTTAAAGAAAATTCAAAATGGGCAATTGTGTTGTATCTTGCGTTTCCAACTTCATTTTTCTTTTCAGCGGTATACACAGAAAGCCTGTTTTTATTATTAACTTTACTGTCTTTTTATTTTGCGCGAAAAAAAAAGAGACTTGCGGCATCTATGACTGCCGGATTTGCTTCCGGAACAAGGATTATAGGAATCTTTCTCTTACCAGCCTTACTTTTAGAATTCTATTCCCAATTAAACGAGATAAAACACAAAAAAACTAAACTATTTTATGTTTTTTACTTCATGCCTTTAATTCTTGTGCCTCTAGGACTGATAAGTTATATGGCATTTCTTTGGTATAAGTACAAAGACCCATTACTTTTTGTACACATTCAACCCTATTTTGGTGCCGGTAGAAGCGGGGGGGGAATAGTGTTGCTTCCCCAAGTTCTCTATAGATATTTCAAAATTCTTACCACAGTTACCCCGTCTAGTTTAACATTTTTTATTGCTGGACTTGAACTAGTAACACTAGTTTTTATAACTACTATTTTATGTTTGGCGTTAAAAACAAAATTAAGAAAAAGTTATATCCTCTTTTCCTTTTTGGCTCTTTTTTTCCCTACAATTTCAGGTACACTATCTTCTCTACCTAGGTATTCGATTGTATGCTTTGCTGTATTTATGTATTTAGCAATGTTAAAGAAAAATTATGTAAAATTTATAATTATAATTTTCAGTATTATTTTACAAATGATACTGGCCTCACTTTTTCTTCAGGGGTATTTTGTATCTTAAATAATGAAACAAAAAATTAAAAAACTTACAACACACCCCCTTATTGCTGGAAGTGCTACAGTTTTTCTAGGTTCATTTTTTGTGAATGGGTTAAACTACTTATTTAATCTTGTCATGGGAAGGGTTTTGTCTGTTTCAGAATATGGTGTTCTTATCTCGTTAATTTCTCTTATTTCATTTTTTACAATTTTTCAGACTGCCCTTACAAATCTGTTCACCAAATTTTCTGCCGAATATTCGGCAAGAAATGATTTGCAGATGCAGAAAACTTTTATGTATTCAGGTCTAAAAGCTTCCTATTATTCTGCAGGAGTGTTTTTTGTCTTTTTACTTATCTCATTTATTCCTTTTTCAATTTTTCTTAAAATCCCAATCTCAAATCCAAGCTTTCTCTTTCTTGTATTTTTAGCAATTTCAACAACTATACTACTTTCTTTTCCAATAGGTGTTTTACAGGGAGAGTTAAAATTTCTTAAGGTTGTAGTAATAAATATAGTAGCCGTTTTAGCAAAAATTTGTGCAGGACTGATTCTTACGCTCTCAGGTTTTGGAGTTTTAGGCGGACTCATAGCCGTTTTCCTTTCATTTTTCACCTCATACATATTTTCAGTAGTTATGGTATTCAGAAAACTTTCTATAAAGACACATTTAAGAGATGCAAAGCTTCATATGTTTACTGAATTTAAAAAAGAATCATTAACTTTTCTTCTCGCATCTTTGGGTATTACTATAATTCAGAGTACAGACGTCATTTTCGCAAGACATTATCTTTCGGATGTAGATGCAGGTAGATTTGCAGCCTTATCATTAATGGGTAGAGCAATTTTTTATATTACGTCACCAATTTATCTTGTATTTTTTCCATTGATAATTCACAAGAGAGAAAAAAAACAAAAAACAGCAGGAACTTTGCTGCTTGCAGGGTTTATTGTCTTAGGATGTAACTTATTTTTCTCAATGACTTATTTTCTTTTTCCTGGTTTCATTATAAAACTCTTTTTCCCGACTCCGGAATACCAAGCGCTCATTCCAAATTTAGGGTTTTATTCACTTTTTATATCAATTTTTTCTGTTGCATTTTTACTTCATAATTACTTATTATCAGTTAATAAAACAGGAATTTTTAAAATTAATTGGCTTGCTGGAACTTTCTTTATTCTTCTCCTTGTTTTTTTCCATGACACTATTCAGCATATAATTTTTTCATTGATTCTATCATCTCTTTTACTTTTAGTTCTCCTTTTTGTATACTACTTCAGAAATGAGTAGAAGAAAGAAGTTATCTATAATTGTTCCATCTTATAAACAGGAAAAAACAATTTTAAAAAACATAAAAACGCTCCAGAAAAACCTCATAACTATTGGTGTCCCCTATGAGTTAATTGTTGTTATTGACGGTGAAGCAGATAAGACTCTTAAAAAATTAAAAAAAATAAAATCAAGGAACCTAAAGACTTTTTCATTTAAAAACAATATGGGAAAAGGTTTCGCGGTAAGGTATGGGATGTTGCGAGCAGAAGGAGACATCATTGGTTTTATAGATGCAGGATTTGATATAGAACCGGAGGGTATATCTATGCTTTTAAATCACATGATCTGGTATGACGCGGACATAATTGTGGGTAGTAAATTACACCCGGTTTCCCAGGTTGAGTATCCGCTTTACAGAAAAATAATATCATGGGGATACAGAACCTTTACCCATCTTCTTTTTGGGTTTAAAATTAGGGACACACAGGTTGGAATAAAACTTTTCAGAAGAAAGGTTGTTAAAGACGTTTTACCTAGGCTTTTAGTTAAACAATTTGCTTTTGACATAGAGTTACTTGCCGTTTCCTATTCTTTAGGTTACAAAAGAATCTACGAAGCGCCTATTAAGCTAGACTTTTCGGGAATGAGTACGATCTCATCAAAAGGGTTTTGGAATGTGATACTAAGAACCTTTTGGGATACGTTGGGAGTGTACTACAGATTAAAAATACTCCACTATTATAAAAATTCTGCCAAATTTAAAAAGAAAAGGGGAAGGTTAGGAATTGAAAGATAAAAAAAAACTTAACATACTTATTTTAAATTGGAGAGATATCAAAAATCCTCAGTCTGGCGGAGCAGAAATTTTAACACAGGAAATTTCTCAAAGGTTAGTAAAGTTAGGACATACAGTTACAATTTTTAGTTCGTACTTCAAAGGAGCAAAGAGAACGGAAAAAATAAAAGGCGTAAAAATCATAAGAGATGGGGATCCGGATTTGCGTTCGCTATTCTCTTCTGTACATTTTAAAGCGTACACTTACTATAAAGAGCAGAAGTTTGGAGCAATTGATTTAGTTATTGATGAAATTCATGGCGTACCATTTTTTACACCTCTTTACATAAAAGAAAGAAAAGCGGTTCTCATATGTGAACTTGCTGGA
>CAZQIA010000010.1:0-16583 GCA_964593215.1 uncultured Gammaproteobacteria bacterium | reverse complement strand
TAGGAGGGAGACTTGTCAAAATATGAAATACCTCTCTTTGAACTATGTAATCATTACCCTTCTGCCACACAAAAACCTGGCAAGGGAACAGAGTCTGGCGGGCAGTTTTACTGGGGAGGTAGGCTCCTAAAATGCAACGGAGCCGTACAAAGGTACGTTAGCTTCGGATGGAAATCGAAGTGTTAGTGCAAACGCATAAACGTGCTTGACTGCGAGACTTACAAGTCGAGCAGGGACGAAAGTCGGTGTTAGTGATCCTGTGTAGCGTAGTGGTACGCTCACAGCTTAACGGCTAAAAGCTACCCCGGGGATAACAGGCTGATCGCATCCAAGCGTCCACAGCGACGATGCGGTTTGGCACCTTATATGAAAATATCGGGGCGCCTGAGTAGTAATACTCTTGCCTGTATTTACTAATATTCGAGTCAAAACCAGGGTATTAGTGATTTAAATAACTAGTTCAAATCGGTGAAACCTTACTGTCTAGAACAAACAGAGGGTAATACCGAGATCTCGCAAGGGATTGTATCGACTGATTTGCACATAACACATATGTAGCAATGAGATATGAGTTTAACTCGAAAGAGAAAACTATAATTCATATAATACGACTAGCTCCTACTGATAGTTTTCAGTTGGGATGAAGGTATAGTCAGAGGCTCTTGGTAACAAGGGTAACAAAAATTAATTTTGAGTTTTTAAGTCTTTCTTAGAATTAATTTATGATAGACAGCGATGTCGGCTCATCTTAGCGCGGGGGTGGAGAAGCTCCCAAGCGTCTGGCTGTTCGCCAGTTAAAAAGGTACGCGAGCTGGGTTAAGAACGTCGTAAGACAGTTCGGACTCTATCCAGGACAACCGTTTGAGATTTGAAGGGAGTTGGTCTTAGTACGAGAGGACTAGACTGAGGAGATCCCTGGTGTGCCAGTTGTACCTACAGGTGCAATGCTGGGTAGCTAGATCTCCATGGGATAACCGCTGAAAGCATCTAAGTGGGAAGCCCACCCTAAGATAAGATCTCTTTTAGACCCCTGAGAGACCATCAGGTTGATAGGCAGCACGTGTAAGATTGGTAACAATTTCAGCGAAGCTGTACTAATAGGTCGATACCAAATAGTGTAGATTTTAGAAAATCAAGATTTCTGTATAGTTATTACTTATTAAGTTTGTTTTGCCCTTGAGTCTTGGTCTTTAGAGCGGTGTAGTACCACCTCTTCCCATTCCGAACAGAGAAGTGAAATGCACCAGCGCTCACAATACTTTACTGTTACACAGTATGGGAAGATAGGTCAAGGCCGAGACTGAGGGGCAAAACAATTCTAAAACCTCAAGTGTTATTTGAAAAAAGTAACATGTTCCAACGCTTGCCTTGCGGTTTCCTTCGGAAACCCTAAGGTCAAGAAGAGCACTGAGGGGCAAAACTTTCTTAATTTCTCCCAATTATATTCGAAATTCTTCGTTAATTTTTTTCCATTGACAATTTGGCGTGCCTGCTGTATCATAAATCATGGTAAGCAACACTTCGCCTAGCTCAGTGCAAGCACATTTACCTGTCGGCCTCACGTTTGATGACGTACTCCTTACTCCCGGTTACTCTGACTTTTCCCGCTCTGATATAGATCTTTCCACTCAATTTTCCAAAAATATTACCTTAAAAATTCCCTTAGTTTCATCTCCTATGGATACTGTTACAGAATCTAGACTTGCTATTGAGCTTGCAAGGTTAGGTGGAATGGGAATAATTCATAGAAACCTCACCCCTAAAGATCAGGCAGATGAGGTGGCTTTGGTCAAGAGAGAAAACTTCCTTGTGGGTGCTGCAATTGGTGTTTCAGAAGGGTATAAAGAAAGACTTGAGGCTTTAGTAAAAGCTGGAGCAGATGCCATAGTTTTAGATTCTGCGCACGGGTGGACTAATAAATTTGTAGATGCACTTAAATTTATAAAACAAACGTACCCTAAAGTAGATGCAGTTGTAGGAAACATTGCCACATTTGATGCAGCAGAAGATTTATGCAAGGCAGGAGCAGATTCTTTAAGAGTAGGAATGGGACCAGGAGCAATTTGTACTACTAGAATTATTTCTGGAATGGGGGTACCTCAAATAACAGCAGTTATGGAGACTTATAGAGCAGCTGAGAAACATGGAGTTCCAATTATTGCGGATGGAGGGATTAAATATTCTGGAGATATGATTAAAGCAATTGCAGCTGGTGCCTCTACCGTGATGATGGGTTCTTTCTTTGCTTCCGTTGAAGAAGCTCCAGGGAAAGTGGTAGAGCTAAAAAGAAGTATGGTCCCAAGGCGTTTTCAGAGCATCTTTGATAAAGGAAGGGCACTAGGGTCTGGAGAAAAGTCTAAGGCGTTAGTAGAAAAAGGTGGAGAGATAACTGAGCTAGAAGAAGTTTACAGATTTAAAGAGTACAGAGGAATGGGATCAGTGGGCGCTATGGAACACGGCGCAAAGATAAAGAGTGAAGATGAATATCATGGTAAATCTTATAAAGATAAGGTGCTAGTTGCAGAAGGAGTAGAAGGGCTAGTTCCAATTAAGGGAAAATTGGAGGGTATTGTGAATCAAGCAGTGGGGGGAATTAAGTCAGGAATGTACTATATAGGTGCAAGAACTATCCCAGAACTCCAGGAAAAAGCACAGTTCATTCAGATTACTCAAGCATCTCTAACAGAATCCCATCCTCATGACGTTCTTATTACAAACCCCGGCGAGAATTATTAGGCGCTTCAAGGAAACCGTTTTTTGTGAAACAAATAAACGGAGGAATTGAAGCAGAGAAAAGACTTTCCTTCAGAGGCGCAAGTCACGAGCGAAGCGAGTGAAAAGTCTTATTAGTCATAATTAATATTAAAATCTTGATACAAATCATTTTCTTCTTGAGTCTACGTGATATAATAAGTCTTGATGAAGTTAATAGTAGGACTCGGAAACCCGGGAGAAAAATACACTAATTCACGTCATAACCTCGGATTTATAACTTTAGACAACTTGCTTCAAAAACTCACTAAGCTTAAAAATACCTATTGGAATGATGATAAAAAATTCCATGCGTTAACCCATGAAATAGAGATAGATGGAGAGAAAGTGGTTCTTATGAAACCTACTACTTTTATGAACGATTCAGGACGCGCTGTGCAAGCGTATTCTAGATACTACAAAATTGACCCCCAGGACATAATAATAGTCCATGATGAATTAGACATGCCAATTGGCAAAATTAGGATTAGATTTGGGGGTTCAGGGGGCGGACACAATGGTGTTTCTTCGATTATCGACCACTTAGGAACAGATAAATTCTTAAGAATGAGAATGGGGATAGGAAAAGAGGCAAGAAGAGAAGGAATACAGCATGATACAAGTGATTTTGTGCTAGGAGTTTTTGCAAGTAATGAGAAAAGTAAGGTTACAAGTATGGTAAAACAGGCTATAAAAGACATTTTACTGATCCAAAAACATGGAATTGAACTCTATATGAGTAAGTACCACAGTTAAGAGCTTGCGCTTGCGTAACTTCTGAGAGACTTCTTCCACAATACTAAAGACAATGTAAAAAAGGTAATCCCAAAGATAAAGGAATAGGTTATAAATTGGAAGGAAAGCGTGCCTAAAAGTGCTTGTACAGGGAATGTAACCATAATCCCTACGGGTATTACAAAAGTTAGAATAAAACTAACGGTTTGTTGGTAGACAGAAATTGGGAGTCTTCCCATTTGTGTTAGGTCGCGGTACAACATAATGGTACTGTCCACTTCTGTAGTGGCAACCCCTAAAGAAACTACTAATATATGAAAAGCGGTTGCTACTAAAAGGGCGTTTAAAAGGAGTAAAAGATATAAAATTACCCCAAAAATTGAAAAAGAGGGCAAATGAATCCCTGAATACAAAATAAACCCAATAGAAATAAATAACATATGTAAATCAAGTATATCTGCACTACCTAAAATTGCTCTAAAGAGAGGGGAGAGGGGTTGGATAAGATAAAAGTCAAAAAATCCGTTTACTACATAACTTTTAAATCTATACACTGACCTAAAGAGCATTTGTGGTACCGTGTCTATTAAATTAAAAGTTGCATAGATAAAAATTAACTCCCACAGTGTAAATCCAGCAACTGATTTAGTTCTCCCGGTAATTATTGCAAGAAAAAACAAGAAGAAGAAAAATCTTAAAAGCTTTGCAATGGTAAAAATAATAAATCCAAAGCGGGAAGCAAAGGACGTTTGAATCCCGTGAAGCGTAAAAAGAGTCCATATATTCAGATATTTTTTCATGAGTTAAATTTAGAGCTACCTTCCTTCAGATCCGTACAGTTTTAAACCTTTTTTCCAGGTCAATTTAGAGATTCCATATAGCCCAATGACCCATAAAAATGAAATACAAAGTCCTTTTACAATTTCAAAAAACATCACTTTTCCTAAGTAAATCTTTAACGGAAAGAAGAGAAGATACGGAAAGGGAAGAAAGGAAAGAGCGCTATAAAAGGGTTTAGGTAAAATGTCTAGCGGAAATAAAGATCCAGCAAAAAAATTTATGATGATGAAAAATAAAAATCTAGGACCCCAGACTTCATTACTCCAAAATCCTAAAAGTCCCAGGATAAATCCAAAGAAGAAGTAGAGGAGTACTGCTGCAAAAATAGAAACTGCTGTTAAGAGAAGAATTACTATGTCTGTTTGGAAGAAAACTGGTGGGTGGAGTAAGAAAATGATTATGGTAAGCTCAATAACAGAGAAAAATATGTTTGCGGATTTATCCCCTAAATCATAGAAAAACCAATATTTTAAATATGACATGGGTTTGATAAGAAAATTAGAAAGTGTTCCGTCATTTATTTGGTCTCCTATATCAAATGTTCTGGTAGATAAAACTATGGAAGAGATAAAAGATGTGCCTAAAACGTAGGTTAAGAGTTGGGAGGTGCTGTATCCAAAAAGAGAAGGACGGGAGTTTAAAAGTGATGCCCATAAGAAATAAACGGTGAGAAGTTGTAAGACAACGCGCAGGCGCCACATAACAAAGTTTAGTCTATAAGACAAAGACTGCCCCCAAACATTAGATGAAACTTGTAAATATTTTTTCATATTATCCGCTTGCTGATGTATAAAACCTCAAAGCAAACTTCCAAAACATCCTTGAAACAGAAAAAAATACTACAGCAAAAAGGGTTAATAAGAGTGCATCTTGAAAGTTTATCTGATTTATAAGCGCTTTAGTTGGAGTGCTTATTATTAAGATTATAGGTAGAAAGAAGAAAAATAGAGGCGTTGCAAGTCCTACATACATCTCCTTAGGGTAGCGTGAGGCACCAATAATTGTATTAATTAAATGCATCAGGTTATACAAGTTTGAAAACCAGATGGTGATAGTAAGAAATATAAAACTAATTGAATAGAGCATGGAAACCCCCAGGATAGAGAGAAAAAACCCTAGTAGTATGTTTACTGGCGTAATTGCAAAATGAAAGAAAAATGCAAGATAAATAGTTAGGACAATTGCAATGATGACGCGCAGTATTCCACCAAAATCAATGTTCCAGATACTCATTTGAAATTGGGAGTCTATGGGTTTTAAGAGGACTGAATCCAGTTTTCCTGTATTTACAGTTTCAGAAAATGCCCAGAAATTCATATCAAATAGAACTCTTAACACCCCATATATTACGTTTACCATAGCAGCAAGTAGAATTAGTTCACTTCTGGTCCAGCCAAAAACTGTTGAGACTTTAGAGGTTAAAATTATAATAGTTATAATTGCAAGCGCACCCCAGCCTAAACTATTCAGGGTTTCCATATAAAAATGCCCCTTATAAATGAGGGTTTTTGAAAAGTTGACCTTTAATAGTTCTATTACTATTCGTAAATATTTCATAATAGCGTATGTTTCTCAACGCAAACTATCTTCCAAAAGCTGTAAATTTTTTTCTTCCTTCAAACCATAAATATTTATATAGAAGTGAAAATATCAAAAGCCACATGAGTTGTATTCCTATTATTTTAAGCTCCATCGTGTATTCAAGTTTTCCTAAGAGAGCCATTATGGGGTAGTAGAGAATATAGACAAAAGGAAGAAGGTCTAAAATGAGTCTGAATTGTGATGGCACAAAGACAAGGGGCGCAATAATTCCTCCGCAGACTGTTACTATCAAATCATCTAATTGAATAATTCCGCTTACCTCTGTAAACCAGAACGCAAGAAGTCCTACACACATTTTAAAGGTAAAAGACATAATGTATGCAAGTATAATAATAATAATTGAAAAAAATAGGTGTGGCGGTGAGTTTGTAACGCGTACAATGTTGGTTGTAAAAAATGCAATTCCCAGGATTGTCAGAATTGTAAAAGTTCCCTGAATAATGCGCCAAGGGATTTCATGGAGAAACATCATCATGTAAAAAGGCCGGGGTTTTAAGAGATAGAGTGTTACATCTCCTCTGTTAATGTCACGTGCAAGACCAAATTCAATGTGTGCAAGAAACAGACTTCCTCCTAGAACTATTAACAAATAATAAGTGGCAAAGTCAGAAAAATTCCATCCTGCGATAGATCCTCCGTTGGAAGATGTGGCGTTTCCCCAGAAAATAAGCATAAGAAGGGGTCCCACAAGAGCAGATAAAAACCAAACAAGAGAAAGGCTTTTTATTGCAAAAGCAACCTGGAATTCAAGAAGAAAAATACTGAAGTAGCGTTTCATACATAATTATTCGCTCTTGAAGAACACCCCGTCCTGTTAAGGATGGGGGATGAATTCAAGTAAGAAAACATCTTCCTTAGAAAAAATACCCCAAATCTTAGCTTGAATAAGATGTTATTTTGCTTTGCGGGCAAAGACTTGGCGGATAATGTCTTCTATATCCGGTTCTTGAATATTTAAATCTTCTACTGGAAAATCCTTGAGCAATTTAGAAGTCACTTCATTACTATCCTCGCGTTTTACTGAGAGAACCACCTTCGGGAAATCATTTTCTTTAATCTCTCCTAATTTTTTAAGATCCTTTTCATCCACCTTTTTCTCAAAGACCACAGTAATTAGTTTATTTTTTGTATATTCTTTAACCAAATTATCTAGTTTTCCGTCAAAGAGTAGGGAACCGTGGTCTATCACTATTACGCGTTCACAAAGTTGTCTTACGTCTTCCATATAGTGACTGGTGAGAATAATAGTGGATTCATATTTTTTGTTGTATTCCTTTATAAAGTCACGTAATTTTTTCTGCATTACCACATCTAGTCCTATGGTTGGCTCGTCCAAAAATAAAACTTTTGGAGAATGCAGAAGTGCTGCTATTAGCTCACACTTCATGCGTTGTCCTAGAGACAACTTGCGGACTTGGATATTTAAAACCTCTGAAACGTCTAGCAACTCAACCAAATCATTTAACGTATTTTTGTACCTCGATTCAGGAATTTCATATATTTCTTTATTAAGTAAAAATGTTTCTGTAGGAGGAAGATCCCACCAAAGCTGATTTTTCTGTCCCATAACTAATGCAATTTGCTTGAGGAATTGAGTTTTTCTCTGAAATGGAGTAAATCCTAAAACCTCTACTTTTCCACCGGATGGGTACAAAAGTCCAGACAAGCACTTTAATGTAGTAGTCTTTCCGGCTCCATTAGGCCCTATAAATCCTATTAACTCACCAGACTTAATATTGAAGCTTATGTCTTTAACAGCATGGACTTCCTCATACTGTCTGTTAAATAAAGATTTAATAGAGCCTGCAAAGCCAGGTTCTTTTCTGTGAACCTTATATGTTTTTACTAAATTTTGGACATCAATAATGGAAGACATAGAAACAATTATACACTTAATTTTTTAAATTTTATGATACGTCTTGACAGATAGTGTATTAGGAAGTAGGATGAAGGTATGGGAGCTGATAATTCTGGAGAAAACTATTCAAACAGACAACAAGAAGTCGGTAGACAAACTCCTTCAAAACCATCTTTAGGTTGGAGAATAGCCCGTGCTACTGGTGCAGCATCGCTTCTTGCTTCATTTGGAATTGCAGCTACAGGCAATGCAGATAATGTTGTGTATGGTGCAAAAGATGCAGTGGGAAATGTGGTAAATTTTGGCATTGAAGACCAACAACATAGTGCAACACAAAAGGTAAGAAATGAACTTGCCGAAAAGGGTATTAAGTTTGGTGATCCTCGGGACAGCGCAATTGCAACAGATCCAAACACTGGTAGAGATGGATTAGTGTGGCGTCATGGATCATTAGGAGACATTTCAATTAGCGGAACTGTTGGGGTGAAAATGGAGATGCAGAGGCTTATTATACGAGATCAGGCAAGTACAGACGGTAAAGACGTTTCCCTTGAGGAAATTAAAAAAATGGGGGTACATTTGGAAGATTTATGGATGCTTGAAGTTCACGGTGGACCCATAACAGAAGAACCTAAAGAGGGAGCATGGGTTAAATTCACTGCACTAGATATAGATGGGAACCCTAAAGACTTCTTTGCGAAAGAAGAATTTGCAAAACTTGATGGGAAAAATGAATTAAGATTAGAAGTGCACGATTCTTTAGCTAAAAACTCATCTGAAACACAAGGAAAATAGTTTCTCTAGACTTTTCCTTTATTTACATTTACACCTCTAATTTCTTTATTCTCAACCTTTCCTTCGCTACTTACAGTGTAAACATATGCTTCCCCGGTTCCTATCTCTAAGGTTGCAACGTTTTCATCAGGAATATTTTCCAGATATTTTACAAGCGCGCGCAGCGCGTTACCGCTGGATGAAATAATGATATTTTTTCCTTCTTTTAATTTAGGTTCAATTTCAGACGTATAGTAGGGAATTTCTCTTTCGTACACCTGCTTTAACGATTCTCCATTAGGGACAGGATAATCCCATCCGCGTCTTAACTTTTGAAACTCTTCTTCTCCTAATTCTTTTTTAACTTCCCATTTGTTTTTTGCCGTAAAATCTCCGTAATTTCTTTCATTTAATGCCTGATTATTCACAACTGGAGGAGCTTGACTAATAACTTTTAAGATTTCATCAAGTGTTTGCTGTGCTCTGATAAGAGCAGAGGAGTAAGCAAAATCAAAATGGATATCCTTTAATTCTTCCCCTGTTTTTCGTGCTTCCTCAAAGCCTTCAGGCGCAAGTGGGGGATTATCCCAACCCGCCCAAATACCTTTTTTATTATATTCTGAAAGTCCGTGACGTACTAAAACTAAAATAGCCATATTAAAATCCTTTTTCAATCTCTAGCAACCTATTATACTTTGAGAGACGCTCAGACCTACTCATGCTTCCTGCTTTTAAGAAATCTGCTCCGCACGCAAAAGCAAGGTCTGTTATAAACGTATCTTCCGTTTCTCCGGATCTGTGAGAAACCGCAATTTTCCAACCCGCGTCTTGTCCTAAGCTTATTGCCTGAACAGTTTCTGAAACACTTCCTATCTGGTTTGGCTTGATAAGAATTCCGTTTGCTGCGTGTTCCTCAATTCCATGTTTGATTCTCTCAGGATTTGTGGTAAATAAGTCGTCACCTATGGTAATAAACTGAAATTTTTCTGCCATATCAGCAAAAATTTTATGAGATGACCAGTCATCTTCTGCAAAGGCATCCTCAAAAGAGAGTATGGAGTACTTTTGTCCTAAATTGGCGTAATAATTTGTAAGCTCCGGTGTAGTAAGTGCCTGTCCGGTTTTTTGAAATACGTATTTCCCATCTTTAAAAAACTCAGTACTTGCACAGTCCAGCGCAAACCTGTAATGCTTTACCCGTTCATATCCTAACGTATTTGCTGCTTCTATAATTGCGTTTAATACGTCTTCGTTAGAATTAAGCATAGGGGAATATCCGCCCTCGTCTCCTACGAGTGTTGATAAGTGCTTTTCAGAAAGATATGTACCCAGTGCATGAAATATTTCAGATGCAACCCGTATGTTTTCGCTAGGAGTTGGAAAAATTGGCACAATCATAAATTCCTGAATATCAAAATTCCAGGAGGCGTGTTTTCCTCCGTTGACAATATTTACCATGGGCTGCGGAAATTTCACCTGTCCTTGAAGTACATTTATGGAAGGGAAAAAATATTGACGAATAAACTGCCAAAGTGGAAGATGGGAGGAGTGCGCTGCTGCCTTTGTTACACTCATGGAAACAGATAGTATTGCATTTGCTCCAAGGTTAGATTTATCAAGAGTTCCGTCTAATGAGAGCATAATCTTATCTATTTCTTTGGGATCAGCTTCTTGTCCAACAACCGCCTGCTTAATTTTAGTGTTTACATTGTTTACCGCATTTAAGACTCCTTTACCGCCATAGCGTCTTGAATCGTTGTCGCGGAGTTCTAAGACTTCATTTGAACCTGTGGAGGCGCCGGAAGGCACTGAAGAGACAAATTTGCTACCATCTTCTAATTCTAAAATAGTTCTAACCGTAGGATTTCCACGGGAGTCTAATATTTCTAAGGCATGAACATCCTTAATCTTCATCTAAAATCATAGTACTAAGTGCTGGTTTACTTTGCAAGGGTAGGCCTCACAATCCAAGAAGGTGGATAGAGAAGTAGACTAAGTTAGAGAGAATTTGCCCCAATGAAATTCCGCCAACTGGAAAAGAAAGCAGAATAAAAAGAATAACAAATCCATACGACTCTAGAGATAGGTATGTTTTTGCTATATCATCTGGCAGCAAGAACGAAACCACTTTAGATCCATCAAGAGGAGGAATAGGAATTAGGTTTAAAAAGCCGAGGACAAGATTGTAGTAAATTAATAAAGCTGTTATTGCTAACAACAAAGAATAGGGAGAAGTAATTTCGAATATTCCTCTAACAGCTAGTGAGATAATATATAGAAAGTCGATTCCTGGGAAAAATAAGTGAGCAATAAGGGCTCCAATTCCAGCAAGGATAAGATTTGTTAAAGGGCCGGCAAGTGCAACTAAGGCATAATCTTTTTTTCCATCATGCAAATTAAACGGATTTACTGGAACCGGTTTTGCTGCACCAAAAATAATAGGGGAATGAAAGAAAACTAATATAAACGGAATTATGATGCTCATTACTGGATCTATATGCGGGAGAGGGTTTAGGGTAAGTCTCCCCATGTGTTTTGCGGTAGGATCCCCCAGTTTATATGCAACCCACCCGTGCATAATTTCATGCAAAATTGCGGAGAAAATAAGAATGACAACACCTAATAAAAGTCCCATGGAAAATATATTGTAGCAGATTAAATCCGATTTTAGGACCAGAAGAGATTAAGAGTATTGTTCAAAATAAACCTTCGAGCATCTTTTGTTCGTTCCCATAATAATTATTCGCCCACCCAAATTTAACTCCCCCATTAAAAGTAGCCTTGTTAGAGCGTCGTTGTCTAGGATTACTGGGTTAATTATTGTGGACAGTTTGATAGTTTCAACATTGGGTGCCTGTGTTGTTTTTAGATCTTTAGTTCTTTGTTCAGCTTCATCCAAGACTACATCATTAGGTATGTTTTTTGTCGATTTAGATTTTTGAATAGGTTCAAAACGCACAATTCCATCATTACTTTTATAAGGTTCATAACCTGCTTGTCTCATAAAAACCGAAAGCCTTTTGAAGGCTGCTTTAAACGTACCTTTCTTTATTCCTGTCTTGTCAAACGGTTCACCCTTTAACATTGATTCTGCAATTTTTGCACCAATTCCTGTTAGAACAATAGTGTTTCCATTAGGAAGAGTAAATGATTCATAAGACGAATTAGTTCTTAAAGGGCCATGTATGGTATTAGGTCCTGTTACTGTCCTTTTGCGAAGCAGTTCAGATGTGCGCATAAGAAAAAAACATTCTATCCGTAAACTAACAAGTAATCTTGACAGAATTCTGACAAAAGGTTGCAGGAGAAGCGTTTCACAACTATAATATAAAGATGACAGCCACAGGTCACGCTCTAGTTGCAGCATTAATTGTTGCCAAATTTCCAAATCCTTACATAGCGCTTCCCGCATCTTTTGTTTCCCATTTTGCACTGGATTTAATTCCACATTGGGATACTGGGCTTCATCACAGGGAAAAGACCAAAAACATGATGCTTTTTGAGTCAGGAGTGGACGTTGCGGTGAGTATTATAGCTTCTTATGTTTTATATCACAGCGTTTTAGGGGGAACAGAAAATGTGGTATTTCTTGCCTCAGTTATAGTTTCCCAGCTCCCGGATTGGATTACCGCGCCATACCTCATACTAAAATCCCAAAAGGAAAACGTTATCTCAAAGCTTTCCAAATCTATGTACAGGATTCAGCACCATGTAAACTCGCGTCTAGACCAACCATGGGGGATAGTAACCCAAGTTGCCACAGTCTTTGTCCTCTACATCATTCTTTTTAGGTTTATTTAGTCTCTTTGCATTTCCTCTATAATTTTTCTATAATCCCAGCTTATGAGTGAAAGAGTAGAAAAAAACCGCTACAGAGACGTAGCCGCATTTGAGAGAATCCCTCCTTCAGCTGTTGAACACATTATATTTAATGAGTCTCTTTTGGGGGAGAGCCCTGATAGTAGGGTGAGAAGATTCGCAAATCCTGACTATCTTCTTTCTAAAGCAGGTTTTTTTGCAGGTAGTAAATTTACCTACGAAGAGGCAGATCCTCAAAACCTAAAACTGCAGCCATATGGTTCAAACAGAGCATTTGTTATGCAAATGGCAGGTGTGGGGTTGTCTGATGAGCATGGAAATGTATATGGTCAAGTAAATGTGAAAGGAGTAGGTAAAACCACAAAGATTTCCGAATCAGAATCTTCAGAGCCTTATGGTTTATTTGGTGAACGTCATGCCATTCAAGATATGCACGTTTCGGATGTTTTAGCTCAGCATGGCGCTCGTGTGTCAAGAGGTGTTGCTGTAATCACCTTGAAGCATGATTATTTAAAAGGTCTGAAAACGAGAAGCTACGACTTGAAAAAACAAGTGGAAAGAGTTGAAGGAAACAAAGATTATGCCTGTCTGTACGTGCGCTTGATAGGATCAGATAGACCTGAGAATCAGAGTTTAGAAAGAGGGCCTTTTAGTGGGTCTGCTAAGATCACTCGTGCTGCAAAATTATTATTTCAGGAAGAAGATGTGCGTGGTCTTGAAAATTACCTAGAGAGATACATGCTTCCAGCAGGTATTGTTGCTAGATTAAATTTAATCTTCGGACTTCCATCTTCTACCTATGAAGATAAGTATAGTGCGCTAATGCCAGTAATTGGTCATTTCTTTAACTACAACAGAGGTGTTTTTGATTATGTTTCAAGAAAACACTTTGGAGGAACACTTGAAGCAAATATTCACCGAACAAATCAGGACTTTACTGGTATGTGGATAGATTGGGAAAATTCACTTCCAGAGTCAGGTCAACTTTTACGCGCTCTTTCAGAAATATATGCAAAAGATTCCTCTTCACCAGAGCAATTTAGCGTAGCTCTAAATGCGCAGTCTGCAGGAGAATTAAGAGCTGAGGATTTATGTAAGAGACTAAAATGCAGTTTGTCTCAAGCATAGATGTGTGGTACAATAAAGCATCTAATTATGAAAGGAATTTATAGAAGTGTCACAATCTTCCTCAAGCTCATCTAAGGCCACATCCATGGCTGAGCTTATGGCTCGCCAAAGTTCTTCATTTAATGTATTCAAAAAAGGAGATGAAGTAGAGGGAACAGTTAAAAAATTAACTTCCCAAGAGATTCTCTTAGACATTGGGGCTAAATCTGATGCATTAGTTTTAGAGGTTGATAAAACTAACCTTAACAATCTTCTTTCCATGCTTCATGTAGGAGATAAAGTAAAAGCCGTTGTAATTTCTCCGGAGGCTGAAGAAGGATTTCCTGTAGTTTCATTAAGAAGAACTTTGGGAAATCTCATTTTCTCCAATTTAGATAAAGCACTTTCTGAAAACACCACCGTTGAGGTAAAAGTATTAGAGCCAACCCGGGGTGGATTTTTTGTAGAGGCTGAAAACGGAATTAGAGGATTTTTGCCTAATTCTCAAGTTTTAGATCAGGAAAATCTCAGCGGAAAAACAATAGAAGTAAAAATTATTGAGAGTGATAAAGCAAAAAAGCGAGCAATTTTTTCCCAGAAGGCAGTTTCCTACATAACAGAGCCTGATGTTCTTAGAAGATTATTCCCAAGAGAGAAAAAGATTTCCGTAACTGTTACCCAGGTAACTTCCTACGGTCTTTACGTTACTACAGAAGGGGAGAAGGGGAAACTGGTAGAAGGATTTATTCATATCTCTGAGGTATCTCATGAGAGAATTGAAAACCTTTCTACTCTTTATAAAAAGGATGATAAGTTTGACGCGGTAGTTCTAGATGTAGATACAGAAAATAGGCGCATTAATCTTTCTGTTAAGTCTCTTCTTTCTGATGCATTTGCCTCTGCTTCAGAAAAGTATAAGGCGGGAGAACAGGTAAAAGGTAAGGTAACAGACGTTAAGACAAGAGGAGTTACTCTTTCTTTAGAGCAAGGAGTTTCTGGATTTATTGCATCCAGTAAGATTCCTGCAGGTACAGAATATAAAGTGGGAGATAGTGTTTCTGCTGAAATTATTAATGTGGACGTTAAAAAACGCGTTGTAAACCTTTCTCCTGTGGTTACAAAGACTTTTGTGGGATACAGATGATTTCCTCGGAATAGCTCGAATATCTTGGTTCTTGGAATTTGGTTCTTGATCATTTAATATACTTGTACTATGGCTAAAGCCTCAAATATCTCCTTTGTTTGCAGCAGCTGTGGTTACGACTCACAAAAATGGTACGGAAAATGTCCTGAGTGCGGAGAATGGAATACCATGAAGGAATTTTCAGTTCCTCAAGGAGTAAAAAAGTCTTTTTCAAAAGAAACCATTGTGCAAATCTCGGAACCCAAAAAACTTTCTGAGGTTAAAACGTCTCAGAACAGTAGAATTTCAACCGGATTTTCTGAATTTGATAGAGTGCTGGGAGCGGAGGCATCATCAGGAATTGTTCCAGGTTCAGTAATACTTCTCTCAGGAGATCCCGGGGTGGGAAAAAGCACAATCCTTTTACAGATTGCACTTTATCTTTCATCCCACGGGAAAAAAGTGCTTTATGTTACCGGTGAGGAGTCTGAAGCACAGGTAACTTTAAGAGCAAAACGTTTAAGTAAGGAAGCCGCATTTAAGAATGCTGATTTGTTTGTTTTAGCAACACCGTATGTAGACGCAGCTCTTCAGCATGCGTCCAAAGATAAATATGATCTAGTGATTATTGATTCGATTCAGACCATGGAGGGGGAGAATATTCCAGGGTATGCCGGCTCCATTCCTCAAGTAAGACATGCTACAGGAAGGTTAGTATCCTTTGCAAAAGGAACCAATATTCCTGTTATTCTCATAGGTCATGTAACTAAAGAAGGAATGGTTGCAGGCCCTATGATGCTTTCCCACATGGTGGATACAGTTTTATATTTGGAGGGCGAAAAAATGACTGGAGTAAGAATTTTACGTTCATTTAAGAATAGATTCGGAGACACTTCAGAGGTTGGGATTTTTGGAATGGAAGAGTACGGTTTAAGAGAAATAACTAATCTCTCAGACCTCTTCTTGGGAGAGCAGGTGCCAAGTCCTGGTTCCAGCGTAGCGGTTATTATGGAAGGAAGTAGGCCATTGTTGGTAGAAATTCAAGCGCTTGTAATTCACTCAAAGCTTCCATATCCCAGACGTGTTGCAAACGGTATTTCTGAAAAAAGAGTAGAGCTACTATTAGCAATACTTCAAAAACATGCACATCTTCCCCTAGATACCTATGATGTATTTGTGAACGTAGTAGGTGGATTTAAAATTTCTGAGCCGGCGTCAGATTTAGCAGTATGCATGTCAATTTTGTCGTCTTTTAAGGGAAGTGGTTCTGAAAAGGTTGCAGCCGTTGCAGAAGTAGGGCTCTTAGGAGAGCTAAAAAAAGTTATGAGTTTAGATAAGCGTGTAAAAGAAGCCAAAAAATTCGGGTTAAAAACTATTACTTATGAATCTGCGAAGACACTTTCTGAACTTATTCAGAAACACTATCCTCTAGGAAAAAACTCAGGTAAACCTCAGTAACTCTTTATATTCTAAGTATCTACCTAGGTAGACTGGGTATGCGTAAGATGGTATAATTTAATTGAAACCACAATACTTTTTATGGCAGCCAAAAAAACAAAAAAAGCTATTGTAAAAAAATCATCTCAAAAAAAACAGGTTTTAAATCCTGCTGACCTTGAGACGGTTGCAAAAGGAAATCTGGCACGTTCTGCGTTTCATGGAATTCTTCTTCCTCCTAAGGTTGTTGCTCAGATAGCAGAAGAAGTTGCAAAGAAGGTAGTTCAAAGCGTTCCCAGATCTGTTCCCAGAAGAAGAACCAGTGAAAAAAAAGAATCTCCTGGTTTTATCCTAGACACATCTGCAATCATTGATGGAAGAATATTTGAACTTGTTAAATCCGGCGTATTTTTTGGAAATTTTGTAATTATAGCTGGAGTTTTGGATGAGCTGAAAAATATTGCAGATTCAAAAGATGATGTCAAAAAAGAAAGGGGCAGACGTGCTCTTCACAATCTGGATGAGTTTAAAAAAAAT
>CAZQIA010000009.1:0-19244 GCA_964593215.1 uncultured Gammaproteobacteria bacterium | reverse complement strand
ACCTTCAAAAACTTCTCAAGGTGAGAAGAAAATACACCCGGTTTTGCAATGGAAGAAGTATAGGACACAGGAGAAACTACCTCTGGGGAGACAGGAGGAACTGAAGCAACAGGAGTATCAATAAACTCTTCTACGTCTAACTTTGCCTCTTCTAGTTTTTGTTGGGGGGGAAGATCGAAAGAGCCTTTCTGCTCTTCATTTAATCTTGTAGTATTTTGATTGAGAGGTTGAGAAGACAGGTTAACAGGTGAGGAATTTATAGGAGAATAAGCTGGTGCAAAAAGATCATACCCTGAAACTTTCTTTTTCTTTCTTGCTGTTAAAAACTCCTTTATTGCTTGGGGGGAATAGACTCTGTCTCCATTCTCATTTCTTTCAGCTACAATCACACCTCTCTGCTCTAGTCGTCTTAATGTTGACTTTGACAAAGACAACTCTTTAGCTGCTTCAATTATAGTGAGGGGCCTATGCTTCTTAAGATCAAGAATTTCTTGTTTTGAAAAATATCTGTTTTTCCCATCCAGTCTTACAGAAGAAATCTTTCCTGCTTTATCCCAACGTCTTATTGTATCTATGGAGATATTTAGTAATTTAGCGGCTTTACTGATTGTAATGTAATCACTTTGACTAGGCAGTTTGTTTGACATTTGTTACCCTGATTAGGTTATAAATTCATCTTTAGCCTTTTTTGACATATGTATGCATAGGATAAAGATATATTAATTTATGCATGTTCTAATATATGTTGTCAAGAAGTATTTAGCCTCTTTTTTGCGTTTTTTTAATGTTTATTTGAATATCTAAATTGATCATAACTGTATAAATGTACTTTAAATATATCCTTATTCACTATTTTTTTACTTAAATAAAAATTATTTAATTCTAAAATGTCTGTGAACGTTTTTTTTAGCTATTCTGAGTAATACTTACATAGGATATTCAAGCCAGTTTTTTACTCTCACTATTGACAGAGTTTTAACGTAAAAAATATACTTTTATCGAGGTGTAATTATGCTTAAAAAAATTTTTGTAATTGTAGTGTTATGTTTATTGTTTTTCCAGTTAGGAACTACTAGAATTTTTGCTCAAAATTTTATTTCAGGAGTAGCAAATTATGTAAAGATCTCTGACAAATCAGTAAAAAACGGAGACATAGTTTCTGTAGGCACTAAAGAATACTCACTGGCGAACAAGCCCTATGACTCATTAATTGGCGGAGTTGTGGTTCTGGAACCAGCACTCTCAATTGATTTAACTGATGGTATCAAAAGTTACCCCATAGTAACAACTGGTAAAGCGTTTGTTAACGTTAACACTTCCAACGGAGATATTAAGATAGGAGACCCAATCACAGCTTCAAAAACTCCAGGTACGGGAATGAAGGCTACTCAACCTGGTTATGTTATTGGAGCAGCCCAAGAGAATTACTCTGAAAAAGATACAAAAAAAACCGGATCAATTCTGGTGGTTTTAGACACACATTATGCCTACCCTCCCGTTCCAGGCGTAGGTTCCGGTTCTAAAATTTTAGAAATTTTCAACCTAACCGCTGCAGCTTCATATCAACAACCTTCACTCTTTATTAAATACGCGATTTCAGCCTTTGTGGTGATTCTGACTTTTGTAATAGGCTTTCTTAGTTTTGGAAGGATAGCAAGCAATGGATTAACTGCTTTAGGCAGAAATCCGCTTGCAGGCCGAATGATTCAAATTGGTATATTTTTAAACGTTTTGATAGCATTAGCTATAATTTTTTCCGGCTTACTTTTGTCTTATTTAATTATTAGACTTTAAGTAGATATATGAATTTACAAATACTGCTCTATCTCTTGCTTTTTGTGATACTTTGCCTATCATATGGTTTTTTGTATGCAGTCAGAAAAATTTCCCTCCAAAACAAAATACTTAACAAGCCTCAAAATGATTACGATAATTCTCTAGAACTTGTCCAGCAAGCTCAAAAACAAGCAAACGCGATTGTTGAAAGAGCTGTGGAAAGCGCGAAGCACATCCTTTTTGAAACTGAGTATATTAAGCACGACATAACAAAGGAGATGCAAGACAGTCTCCAGAAAGTGGCTGAAGAAACAATCAAGATGGTTCAAGGACGCTCTGCAGAATCTGAGAAGGAATTTAGAACAATAGTGGATGAAATTAAGTCAGACTTTGCAAAAGAGGCATCCGAAAAACTGGATGCAATAGAGAAAGTTGCCAAAGAAGAAACTGATGATTTTAAGGATATTTTAAGGCGTGAAACAGTGGGCGCTCAGGAGGTTATTGGAAGAAAGCTTAATGAAGATTTTGAGTCAGTCAGAAAAGAAATCGCAGACTACAAGAAAATAAAGCTTGAGGAAATTGAGAAAAACATACACTCAATTTTAAGACAGGTAATTTTAGATGCGGTTGGCGCTGGCACCACTCTACAAGTACACGAAGACCTCATAAAGCAAAGTCTTGAGAATGCAAAAAAAACCGGCTTCTTTAAAACACTTGAGGAAGCTCAAAAAGCCACTGTTGAAAATTAAACATGAATACAAAAAAAGACATTCAAATAAATCTTGCAAGTTTTTTCTCAGAAATTAACACAGTTGATGAACTACTACTTTTTTATAAAGAAATTGATCAAATAATATCAAAACTCTTTCAGAACTCAGAGAGCCTAGACGAAGTCTTATCCTCTACTACTAGCACGGGGAAAAAAGAAAAAATACTAAGCATTTTAAAAGCTTCAGAAGTGTCTTTTGATAACCTAGTAGAAGTCCAAAAAACCCTTGAGCTTATTAAAGAAGCAGGTGGCCTCATTCCTGTAATTTCTCTCACGCTTGCTTTTGACCCATCCCAAAATATGGTGAAAGACATTGGGCTTTGGTTTGTCAGAAATCTTGACCAGAAAGTCTTTCTAGAAGTACGGACAGAACCAAAGGTCTTGGGCGGAGCGCATATATCCTATGACGGTGAATTCTCCGACCAAACTCTCAGAAGTAAAATAGAACATCTTCTTAACACAAAAAAATATTTATGAATCCTATAAATAACTTTGAAGATCAGGTTAAGTTAATGAAAGAATTTGGGGTTGTTGAAAGTATCGTAGACCCAATTGCCTTTGTTGTGGGAATACCGGGTGTTTCACTAAATGAGCTTGTTGTTTTTGAAAATGGAGATTATGGTCAGGTTTTTTTAATGGAAAAACACATAGCTCACGTCTTAGTATTTTCAAGTACTCCCATGAAGGTTGGAACAAGGTGCACAAAGACTAATAAATTCCCTACGATCCCAGTGGGTCAAGAACTTTTAGGTAAAATTATTGATCCTCAAGGCAATCCTTTTTCAGAATCTGAACAGTATGTAAGGCCAAAAGAAGAAAGGGAAATTGAACAGCACCCTCTGGGAATAGGTTTTAGATCTAGAATTAAAGAACCATTTCTTACAGGTGTAACAATTGTAGATATGATGGTTCCATTAGGAAAAGGTCAAAAGGAGCTTATTATAGGAGATAGAAAAACAGGAAAAACCACATTTCTTCTTACAACTATTAAAAACCAAGTTCAAAAAGGCTCAGTTGCAATTTATGCTGCAATAGGAAAGAAAAAAGCGGACGTCAAAGGAGTTTTGGAGTATTGTAAACGAGAAGGAATTCAGGATAAGGTTATTATTGTCGCTTCTTCTTCCTATGACTCTCCAAGCCTCGTCTTTCTTACACCTTATGCCGCAACCACTATAGCGGAATATTTCAGAGACCAGGGTCAAGATGTTGTTCTGGTGTTAGATGATCTCTCCGCTCATTCAAAATTTTACAGAGAAATTTCACTTTTAGCAAAACGTTTTCCCGGACGTGATTCATATCCAGGGGACATATTCTATACACATGCAAGATTATTGGAACGTGCAGGCAATTTTAAACACAAAAGCGGAAAGGACGTTTCCATTACTGTTCTTCCTATAGTCGATATTGTAGAAGGCGATTTTACAGGCTTTATTGCTACAAATTTGATGGGTATGACAGACGGACATATCTTTTTTGACAGTAACGCATACTATCAAGGAAGAAGGCCTGCGGTAAATTTTTCGCTTTCCGTTACGCGTGTAGGGAGACAAGCAACTCCAAAAATTCTAAGAAGTATAAACCGTGAGCTCACTGCCTTTCTTACCCTCTACCAACGAATGCAGGATCTTTCCCACTTTGGATCTGAACTTACAGATGCTGTAAAACAGGTTCTAAGAACTGGAGATCTCATTTATAAATTCTTTGAACAAACGGACGATGTTATAGTTCCACCACCAATTCAGCTCATCATGTTTTCTATGATTTGGTTAAAGGCTTTTGATGATGCAACAATCATGGAAAGAATGTCTACATACAGAGATAATTTAATTAAGGCTTACTCTGAGTCCGATAATAAAACTTTTTTTGAAAGTGTTGTCCAAGCTGAAATATTTAATGACCTTCTGTCTTCTATAAATAAAAATAGAGCAAAAATACTTAGCATTGCTCTTTCTTCTTTTAGTCAAGAACCACAAAAAAATATACAACAAACTACGACTTAATAATGAAAAGTAAATCATCTTTAAACTTTGAATTTCAAATGCTTGGTACTCTCAAAACCCTTGCCGAAGCCTATGAACAAATATCAGTCATAAGAATTCAGAGGGTAAGAGGCTCAGTTCTTAATACTAGAGATTTTTTAGAGGGACTTGCTGATATATTTAATGATGTAAAAGCAAGCTACAAAGATCAGGTTGAGCAGCTAATTAAGAAACATAAGAACTCAAAAGAAACCATTTCCGGTCTTAAAAAAAATGGAAAAACTATAGCTATTTTAATTGCCTCAAACAACAAGCTCTATGGAGATATCGTTTTTAGGGTTTTCAACCTATTCCTAAAAGATGTGGAAGCAAATAATTATGACGTTGCCATAATTGGGAGAATTGGAAAAAATATGTATGAACTTCAAAGACCGGGAAAACCATTCCTTTACTTTGACGTTCCAGATGAAAATGCAAAACTAGACAGCATCTTACCTATCATTAAAGAGATCATAAAGTATCAAAAGATATTGGTATATTATGGACATTTTTTAAACATCGTTACTCAAGAACCAGCAATTTCAGAAGTTTTAGGAGATGCTTCTATTCTGGAATCTAGTCAAACTAACAAAGTGGAAAAGCATAAAATGTTTTACTTTGAGCCTTCACTTGAAGAGATTCTTGAGTTTTTCCAAGCTCAACTTTTTACCTCTATTATGAAACAGATTGTTGATGAATCAGAACTTAGCCGTCTTGCTTCAAGAATTAAATCTATGGAGGATTCGTTAGGCACCATAGAAAAAGAAGAAGATACCTTAAAGAAGAATGAAATACGAGCAAAGAGACTTGCAGAAAACTCTAAGCAGATTCAAAGACTTTCGGGAGCAGTTTGGTCTCAAAAACATGCTTCCCAAATGTCTAGACTAAAACTATGGAAACAAAGGGCACTATAATTTCTATCTCCGGTCAAGTTGCTGAGGTTGAGTTTGATGAAAACTTACCCTCTATTCATGACGTTTTAACAGTTGAAGGCGCTGAAAAAATAAAACTTGAAGTATGGGAATCTGCATCTTCTTCAACTTTCTACTGCATTGTTCTTTCTCCGGAAAACAGATTAAAACGTGGAATGCGAGTTACAAACACAGGCTCCTCCATTACCATTCCCGTGGGAAATCAGGTTCTAGGACGTGTGCTTGATATTTTTGGAAATCCTCAAGACGGAAAACAGGTTTTTAATCCAAATGAAAATAAACCAATTTTTTCCAAAGAACTCGCGTTTGATGACGTTCTTCCTCCTAGTCAGATTCTAGAAACCGGAATAAAAGCAATAGATTTTTTTGCACCAATTTTTAAAGGAGGAAAAGCAGGTATTTTTGGAGGAGCTGGGGTTGGAAAAACCATTCTTTTAACTGAGATTATACATAACGTAGTGATACTTAATAAATCAAAAAGTGTTTCAGTTTTTACCGGAGTTGGAGAACGTATCAGGGAAGGACATGAGCTTTATGAAACTCTGGAAGAAAGTAAAGTTCTTCCGCAAGTTGTTTTAATAATAGGACAGATGGGAGAAAATCCAGCGGTAAGATTTAGAACTGCCCTAGCAGGACTTACAATTGCTGAAGATTTTAGAGACAATGAAAAAAAAGATGTTCTGTTTTTTATAGATAATGTTTTTAGGTTTGCTCAAGCCGGTTATGAACTCTCAACCCTTATGAATACCCTTCCAGGCGAAGGAGGATATCAAGCCACATTATCATCAGAAATGGGAAGATTTCATGAACGCCTTGTTTCCGTTAAGGATGCAGCGGTCACCACAATCGAAGCAGTATATGTACCTTCTGATGATAATTCAGACCCAGCTGTTCAGGCAATCTTCCCCTATTTAGACTCAACTATACTTCTTTCAAGAAATTTGTATCAAGAAGGAAGGTTCCCAGCAATGGACATGCTTGCCTCTACTAGTTCCGCGCTTAACCCGAAAACCGTAGGCGAACTTCACTACAGAACGCTTTTGGACGCACAAAATATTCTTAAAAAAGTTGTATCTCTTGATAGAATTGTGTCGCTTATTGGAGAGTCTGAGCTTAATCCCAACGACCAGCTTGTCTACAAAAGATCACAGCTCTTAAAAGCTTATATGACTCAGAGCTTTTTTGTAACGGAATCACAAACAGGAAGACCTGGTAAGTTTGTGAAAACAACCGACCTCGTAAATGACGTAAATGATATAGTTAAGGGTAAGTATGATACAGTTGCCCCTGAAAAACTTATGTTTGTAGGGACTTTAAAAGAAGAAAAGTTTGTCTAAACTATGCCTATAACTAACTTTGGGTCTTTAAACACACCTCTTCAAGAAGAAAAACCAGATCTCCTTCATTTAGATGTGATAGTAAGGGATCCTAATAGGGTTGTATTTGAAGGGAAGGCTGTTGCTGTTTCTACTAAAAATAGTGTTGGTCCGCTAGACATCTTGCCGGAACACGAAAATTTTATCACTTTAGTGACTGGAAATATAACTGTCTGGGTTGATAAACACCAGAAACAAGAAATAAAAGCTGATAAGGCAATAATAAAGGCTGAGGCAAACAAGATTATTATTTATATGGGAGTTGAAACACTCTATGCTGAGCCGGAGTTTTCAAAAATGCAGCCCCTGGGGCCTGCAAAAAAACAATCTTAATGTAATATTGTAAATATTAGGCACATTCTCTTTATATTCTGCTATAATGATATTCTGATTTTTAGAAAAGTCTGCCATTCTTTATCTTTGTGAAACAAAGGCAAGAAAAGCAAAGCGCCTTCTTTATCTTTGTGAAACAAAGGCAAGAAAAGCAAAGCGCCTTCTTTATCTTTGTGAAACAAAGGCAAGAAAAGCAAAGCGCCTTCTTAGCTCAGCGGTAGAGCAGCTGTTTTGTAAACAGCAGGTCGCGGGTTCGAATCCCACAGAAGGCTCAATAATTAGACCACTGCTCCTGCTCCTCAACTAACAAGCTGTATTTGAAGTTACTTTTTTAACTTTTAGTTTTTAATTTGATAATTTTATATTTCCCAACTTTAAGAATCCGTTACTGCCATAAACGGAATGATCTCCAGTCTTAAGAAACGTGGAGACCCTGAAGATATTCGAGCTTATGTTCGAATTAAGGGTAAAAACCTACATACCCGAGGTTTTAAACGATTGCGCTACTTATAACTAACTTACTGTGGAACAACTAACCAAAACTCAAAAAGCTTAAAAATATTAAAAGGCTTCTTTTTTATGTGTCTAACAGAGGAGGACTTAACTCTTGCTGTAGTTTTTTTTCTTGTAATTTTTTGGGCAGATCGTGGCATATGGAAATCTTTCAAAAATATTTTTTTGGGTTTTAAAAAATTGCAAAACCGTGAAAATATTTCTTAGTAAAATTAGTTAACCAAATATTGTGAACAGTTGTCAAGTGGCAAAAAGGATAATTTGAGTTATTTTTTTGTACATAAAATATTTCATTTTTATGGCTAATTTATGGCTAATATTTAAAAAAGGGGTAAACAGTTTTGGAATAGAGTATTTAAAAAAATTTTGTGAAAAATAGATAAATCCGGATTTTTTTAAAAATAAAATCGTAAAAATAAGTTGCTATAATTACAGTCATTATGGGAAAAGGGGAATTTAAAAAAATGATTGTAGTTCTTATTGGGGAATCAGCTGTTGGCAAAACCACAACTATAAAAGCCTTACAAAAATCTGATGAGAGAATAACTCCTATCCCGCTTATTACTGACAGGGCTAAAAGGCTCCATGAAGAAGAAGATAGATTATGCGTAAGTGTAAACAAATTTAGGCAAATGGAGAAAGACAATTTATTAATTCCAATCGTTTATAAACATGGAAATAAGTACTCTGTTGAGAAAAAGTTAATTCAACAGTCTTTAAATGAAAATAATATCCCCATATTTGACTACACTTATGAAGGGGTCTTAGCATTGGATGAATTTAGAAATATACTCTTCCCTATTTACCTCAAACCTGTTTCTCTTCCTGTATTACAAAAACGGCTACAAAACCTGGGAAGAGATCCAAATGGCAAAAGATTTAAGGCTGCAAAAAAAGAAATTAAAAAGATGGAGAGTCTAAATTTTTCCCCTGAGGTTATCGTAGGAGGAGTTGTGATTAACAACGATATAGCAACAACTACAAGCCAAATCCTTGAAAAAATATATTCCAAACTTTAATCCTGAGCCACTTCCGGGATTCGAACCCGGGACTTACTCTTTACGAAAGAGTTACTCTACCAACTGAGTTAAAGTGGCATTTTAAACTTTTCTTCTTTGAAGAAAAGCCGAAAAGCTACTCTGCTCCACGAAACGGAGTGCTTTCGCTGAGTTACGATGGCAGTATTAAAAAATCCACATAATTCAGCTCATTTTAAAAATTTTATCACAGTTTGTATCACTCGTATATCTTGCAAAGCGTGAAAAGTTTTCATATACTATACATGCTCTTAAGTGTTTTGGAAAGCGGTATGTTTTCCTCTACACCTTTTCCGAACAGAGTATCCGTAAGGAAATAAAGATTACTAATTCTACTCCGAGGAGCAGAATTGAATCCAACTCTATTTTCACTTCGGGGAAGCACCTCTTTCTGATACTTAAGGGCTGAATTTATTGTTAAATGAAGCTAAGCAAAAGCTAAACGACCTTCTTCTTATTTCTTTGTTTTCTCTTGACAAATTACTCTTAGTCCATTCATAGTAAGTCTAGTGGACAAAATATTTAATAAAAAAAATGTTGAGCGTGTTGTTGAAGCTCCAGCGTATATTTTAGATAAGACAATTGTAAGCTCACAGAAAATCACCTCAGCTACCGTAGATCCTCAAGTTAAGAGAGCTAAAAAATACTGGCAATCATTAGGACCGGGGCTTACTACAGGAGCTGCAGATGATGACCCATCAGGAATTGCAACTTACTCTCAAACAGGATCTCAGTATGGATTTCAACTACTCTGGCTTTCCCTTTTCACTTTTCCTCTGATGGCTATCGTTCAGGAAATGTGTGCCCGGATTGGGTTAGTTACCGGAAGGGGTCTTGCCGCAAACATAAGAAAACACTTTCCCCCATGGGTTATCTATGTATGTACTGTCCTACTTATAATAGCAAATACTTTTAACATAGGTGCTGACCTTGGAGCCATGGCTTCAGCAAGTAAGCTATTGTTCCCCCAGATTCATTTTTTTGCTCTTCTTATTGGATTTACTGCAGTTAGCGTTGCTCTTCAAATATTCACAAGCTACGAACGATACGCGAAGTATCTTAAACTTCTTGCATTAATACTCCTTTCTTACGTTTTTTCCGCTCTTTCAGTAAAATTAGACTTTGGACAGCTCATTACCCACACCATTTTCCCAAGCATTGTATTCTCAAAAGAGCAAATTGTACTTATCTGCGCAATCCTAGGAACCACCATTTCACCCTATCTTTTCTTCTGGCAAACCTCACAGGAAGTTGAAGAAGAAATACTGCACGGTAAGGTAACCTTAGCCCAGCGCGAAGGCACGAACCCAAGACAATTAAAGCGCATGAGGGCTGACGTTTGGTCCGGAATGTTTATTTCAAACCTGGTAATGTTCTTTATTATTGCCGCTTGTGCAGCAACACTCTTTCCACATGGCATAACAAATATTCAAACCTCCGCTCAGGCAGCTGAAGCACTACGCCCTATCGCAGGACCTCAAGCATATCTTTTATTCACGCTAGGAATTATTGGAACGGGTATGTTAGCAGTCCCAATTCTGGCAGGATCCTCAGCCTATGCGATCTCAGAAGCCCTTCAGTGGAAATTTGGCTTACATAAAAAATTGAACGACGCTTATTCATTCTATGGGGTGATTATTTTCTCTATGATAATTGGAGTTATCCTAAATTTAGTTGGCATTCAACCAATTCCAATGCTTATCTATTCCGCTGTAGCAAACGGATTGATAGCTCCTGTTATTTTGCTTTTTATAGTTCTTATCTCAAGCAATAAAAAAGTCATGGGACAATGGAAAAATCCTCTTTTTATTAGTCTTATTGGGTATACTACTATAATACTTATGACCATTGCAGGAATTGCAACTATTGCCGCGTTATTTATATAATTGATCATGAACTTTTTCTCAGCTATCATTTTGGGCGTGGTTGAAGGTGTAACAGAATTTCTGCCAATCTCTTCCACAGGCCATCTTATCCTTACCGCAAAGGTACTTCAGATTTCCCAAACCGAATTTGTGAAAACCTTTGAGATATTTATTCAAAGCGGTGCAATACTTGCTGTTCTCTTTTTGTATGGAAAAGACATTCTGCAGAAGCGTGATTTATTTAAAAAAGTAATCGTGGGATTTTTCCCTACTGGAGTAATTGGTCTTACCCTGTACAAGGTAGTAAAAGTATACTTACTTGGGAATTCTAACATAGTTCTCTGGTCTCTTGTTCTGGGAGGAATTGCAATAATACTAGTTGAAATGGTTCTAAAACGCGAAAAGGCAACCGAAAGGACTATGCAATCAATTTCATACAAAGACGCTGTAATTATAGGCATTGTACAGTCAATTTCTATAGTTCCGGGCGTCTCGCGGTCAGCTGCTAGCATAATAGGCGGAATGCTTCTGGGGATGGATAGAAAAACAGCAGTGGAATTTTCTTTTTTACTTGCCATTCCTACCCTTCTTGCTGCTACTGGATTAGACTTGTTAAAAACAAGCTATCATTTTAGTTCAAATGAATGGATGAGTTTGGGAATAGGCTTTATCATGAGTTTTATCGTTGCAATTTTTGCAATTAAATTTCTCTTGTCTTATGTAAGACGTTACAGCTTTATTTCATTTGGTATCTATAGAATTGTTATTGCCATTTTTCTATTTTTCATCTTCCTCTTAAAATAGCTTCATCAAGTTAAAAATTGATCATCTTTGATTAACTTTGATATAATACAGAAATGAAAAGAGTTGAGTCAGGATATACTCTTGGGAGAAACAATAATGGGTTAGTTATAAAAGTGTCTGGAGAACTTCCCCTTGCAAAGGTCTTAAAACATCTAGAAAAAGCTTCCACGGATACCGAATTAAAAGGGCAAATAAGATTCGCTGATGTAAAAAATGCAGTAATTGACGCATCTACTCGATTGGCTGTTATTATTAGCTCTGGTGGCATAATATCTACAGAAGGAAATTTTGCATTTGCCCTACCGACTGAAGCTGAAGATTTTCCAAATTTCCCTGGAAAATTTATCTATTTTCATCCTGACTTTGCCAAACACTTAAGGGTAACGTGGAAAAATAGTAGTTCAAAAACTAATCCATTTTTTTATTTACAAGGAAGAAATAGTGCTCAAATTTTAGTTAATGATCAGATTGACGCAATGGTTAACTTAACAGAGCAAACATATGTGAGATTTGGAAATCCATACCCTCGAATTAATTCACGTTCAGTTGTAAATCAAATTCTTCTTTCCTCTATTGCACATAGAGACGCAAGAAAAGCTAAAATTTAATTCCCTCAAACTAAAGAGCACTTTTATAGTATCCTCTAATATTTTTACTATTTACTACAAGTCTATTTTACTTTTCCAAAACAGATTTATTATAAGATATAGATATACTAGTCCTATAGCTTAGGCACGTGAAGTTTTTTTAAGTATTAAGAAATTTGGTTATTGACATGTTTGAGTGCTTTTGCTACTCTAGATATACTTCTGATATAGACAGTAACTAGAAAATATTAATATGGTCAATCAAAATATATCAATCGAAAGCCTTCCAGATCTACTTACCGTTAGGGAAGTTGCACAGCTCTTAAGGGTATCTCCGTTAACTATTAAGCGTTGGGGTAAAAGAGGAAAACTTCCCGCTATAAGAATTAACTCCAGAGGTGACAGGCGATATAAGAAAGAGGCTGTTCTTTATCTTCTAGGTATTCAGCAAAAAGGCTCAATGTAATACTTTTCATCTAAGGTTTTCTAAAATTCTTTCTTGCGGTGCTTGCTAGTCTGCACCTGAAGAAAGAGGCTGTTCTTTATCTTCTAGGTATTCAGCAAAAAGGCGGAATGTAAACCAAACTCTTCTAAATACAAATAAATTCTTCTCTCCAAGTGTCCGAGCTTAAAAAGACAACCCAAATCCTTGCTTTAATTCTCTACAAGAAGGTAAGATATCTGTCTTAAAGTATTTTATAGGTCTGTTTGTGATATTTACCCTGCGAATTTTGAAGTTTTGTGCCTAGAAAGATTTTCTTTTCCTAAGGCTAAATATGCTCTTTAAAGTAAGCCCTATAAATGAGATTAAAGCTAACTGGCGTTTTATCCTCCATGGCTGAACCGTTAATCTAAATAACCACTCTAGACCAACCTTTCTTATAAAAATTGGGGCTCGGTGAACTTCACCGGCAATAAAATCAAAAGCTCCCCCTACTCCCATGGCAACTTTAACAGAACTTTTCTCCAGATTTTCTGAAATCCATTCTTCTTGTTTTGGAAAACCCAATGCTACAAAAAGAATATCTATCTTTTTTTCTTTTAGATCTTTCTCTAAAATATGGTCGGTTGCCAAAGAAATAGTGATCCCAGAGTATTTTTTTTGCAAGCAGTCCGCTACTTTCTCTGCTACACCTGGCTTACCCCCAAAAAAGCCTAATGTGTAGGGATTTTTTGATATTTTCACGGAAGAATTTTTCACACCAGTGAGGTGGTTAAGAAGGTCAAATATAAAATCCGTACCGGATATTCTTGGGATATTACCTTTCCCGCACAAAAAGGAAGCTATCCCTATTCCTATCCCGTCTGGTAAAGCAATATTAGCCTCATTTAGAGTATCCATAAATTCGTGATGAGATCTAGCGTGCATAATTATCTCAGGGTTAGGAGTGTAGATCTTAACCGTTTGACCCCCATTTTCCAAAGACTCCTCAATATACTTTAGGATATTTTTCTTAGAATCAGTAGTAACCTTTACCCCAAATAGTTGAATTGACTTTAAGTTTTGCATATTTATTATAAGATTTATGTTTAAAAATTTAAATGTAAGAGTTTTTTAAGATTTGATCATTTTTATTATACTATTTTTAAGCTTATTTATAAAATAACTAGCCATAAATTATTGTATTTAAATAGCATTGTTGTCTTTATGTTTTATAAGATTTAACTGTAAGAAATTTCATAAAAGTGTATTGCTCTATTCCAAAGGATTTTCTAAATATATACATATACTAGAGGATTTTATCTATTGTGCCGATTTTAATACTGTATTTTATTTTTGTTGTATAATTTTCGTTCCTGTTAATAGACCTCTTTAGCTCTTAGAGCACAAGAGATCTACCTAATTTTCGTTACGATTAATTGATCTCTTATAAAGTTCAAGATTTTCCAAAGCAACTCCAGTTCCCCTTACTACACAATACAAAGGGTCTTCAGCAACATAAGATGGCACACCGGTTTCGTGGGTTATGTATTTATCCAAGTTATGAAGCATAGATGTACCGCCGGATAAAACAATACCCTTGTCTACAATATCTGATGCAAGCTCTGGCGGAGTTATCTCAAACGTTTCTTTTATAGCTGTAACCATTTGTTTCAGAATAGGCGTTATTGCTTCATTAACTTCTCTATCATTTATCTCTACCGAACGAGGCAATCCGCTTACGCTATCCCTCCCTTTTATCTCCATATTTTTTTCCTCTGATTTAGGCTCGATCATTGCTGATCCAATTTTAATCTTAATTTCCTCTGCCGTACGCTCCCCGACAAGCAAGTTAAATCTTTTTCTAATGTAATTAGAAATTGCCTCCTCTAGTTTATTGCCTGCTGCTTTAATAGATTTATGTACCACAACTCCTCCCAAAGAGATAACAGCTATATCAGTGGTTCCTCCACCGCTATCTAGAATCATGTGTCCGTTTGGCTGTGCTATAGGAATCTTTGCGCCTATTGCAGCAGCAAGCGGCTCTTCAATAAGATAAACTGATCTGGCACCTGATGCCATGGTTGCATCCAGAACTGCTCTCTTTTCAACTTGCGTTACACCGCTTGGAATACAAACCATAACCTCAGGCTTAAGCCTAAAAATTGAAGAAACCGGAACTTTAGACTTCCTGGAAACTTTATCTATAAAATAGGACAGCATATCTTGCGTTATTACGTAGTCAGCAATAACCCCATCTTTTAGCGGACGTGTAGCTACAATATTTCCTGGAGTACGTCCCAACATTTCTTTTGCCTCCTGACCCACCGCAACGACTTTATTATCATCAGCTCTTACAGCAACAACTGTAGGCTCATTTAAAACTACTCCTTCACCCACCACATAAACAAGAATATTAGCAGTTCCCAAATCTATTCCAATTCTTTTTGTGAGGTTTTTAAACATATCAAAATATAACTTAAATATATCAACTTTAAGGTAAATCAATCTATATAATATACATGGTTGAGAAAAAGATGCAAGAGGAAATACTCATAAAAAAACTGGCATTGGAGTTTCTTACGCTGTATAATTAACTTAGCTAAAATGAAAAGAGTTGTTGTTTCAACCTTTATAATACTCGCTCTTATCTTAACTGGAACCGTGATAGGAATTTTCTATGCACGGGGTTACCGATTTGACTTAAAAAACCCAAAGGGAATTCTACAGGGAACAGGCCTTATGGTGCTAACTAGTAAACCGGATGGCGCACGAGTCTTTATAAACGATCACCTCACTACAGCTACAAATAATACCATTAATCTTCAGCCAGGTGAATACACTGTACGCATAGAAAAAGATGGATACTTCCCTTGGTCTAAAAAGGTTGATGTAAAACAAGAGGTTGTTTCTCAGGCAAATGCTACGCTCTTTCCTATAGCACCGCGTCTTGAATCTATCACAAACACTGGAGCCTCAAACCCTACAATTGATGGTACAGGCAGTTTTCTTGCTTACACAGTTTCATCCGCTTCTGCTGAAAAGAATGGAATCTATACGCTTAACATGACTACTCCGTCTATATTAACACTAGGAGGCGCAGCTACACAGATTGCGAATGATTTAATTGCGCCATTTTCAAAATCTGAGATTCAATTTTCACCTGACGGAGGCGAACTTCTTGCATCTCTTTCTGCCGGGTTAAAAGACTCAACAAAATATCTCTTAACAGCACGCTCATTTAATAATTCCCCCCAAGATGTAACAGCCACATTTCCTCAAGTTCTTTTAGATTGGGGGGGTCAAAATAATTTAAAAAATAAAAAGCTGATTGATTCTCTGCCCAGAAAAATTAGAACCGTTGCAGGTCCATACTTTGCAAACCCCGTACTTTCTCTAGATGAAAACAGAATCTTCTATACCGCTTCTCAAAGCGCAGTTATTCCAGTTATTATTGCGCCCAGATTGCCGGGAACCAATTCTACCCCTGAAGAAAGAAACATTAAAGAGGGAAACGCTTATGTGTACGACATTAAAGAGGATAGGAATTATGAGATTTATAAACAGGACACTTCAAATCCTGTGAAATTTACATGGCTTTCAGATTCTGCACACTTAGTATTTGCAAAAAATGACAAGATTAATATTATAGAGTTTGATGGAACTAATACTACAACCGTTTATGCTGGTCCATTTGTAGACAGTTTTGTGTTTCCTTGGCCGGATTCTTCCAGCCTTATTATCTTAACCAATCTTAATATACCAACTGCTCCAAATAATCTTTACCGAATTTCCCTTAGATAGTTATCTTTTCTAAAAACTCACATGGGGATTAGTTTACGACCCTTTGAGAAAGTTGAGACGCTGGGATTTCTGGTTTTTTCTCTTCTGCTGCTGGCTCTTCAATTTTTGTGACAATAGGTAAAGTAAACGCAACAGTTGTTCCTCCTCCCGGTTTACTCTCTACCCAAATTTTTCCACCATGGGATTCAATAATTCCTTTAGAAATATACAGCCCAAGACCCGTTCCACCCTCTTTTCTTATGGCGCCTGACAGTTGCCCGTATTTTGAGAAAAGAAGGGGTTTTTTCTCTTCAGGGATACCTACACCAGTGTCAGTTACAGAAACTGTTATGTGACCATCTTGAGATGCTGTAGTAACGCGTATGGATCCGTTGTCAGGGGTAAATTTTAAGGCATTAGATAAAAGATTGTTAAGAACCTGACCAATTCTTTGAGAATCAAAAGCAATCTGCGGAATGTTTTCTCCTAAACTCCCGGTAATCTCTACGTGTCTTTCCTTACCGGTAAAAGAAAACGCCAGCACTTTTTCATCAACTAATTTATTGAGATCATTTAAGGACTTATTAAGCGTAAACTTACCAGCTTCAAGTTTGCTCATGTCTAGAATGTCTCCTATCTCAGTTAGCATTCTATCCGTGGAGTCGTATACAATTTGAAGCATCTTTTTCTGATCTTCAATTTTGAGATCTCCTTTTAACAACATTGACGAAGCGCCTTTTATAGAAGATAAAGGTGCGCGAAGCTCGTGAACAACCATACTTGTAAAGGTTTCCCGCATCTTCTCTATATCACGTTCAAATGTAACGTCTTCCATGGTCACTGCAACTCCTATAATTTTTTCTTGAGACTTAAGAAAAACGGGATTAAGATAAATTTTAAAATATCTGTCATATATTGAAACATCCTTTATGATCATGCTCTTTTTTTCGTTTGCTATGTCCTGGATATTTTTAACCAAATCATAGTGCATGCCAAAATGCGCAATGACTGTTGTAGTATCAGGATTGCTATCCTCTATGTGAAGAAAATGTTTAGCTGCTGAGTTAACTGCTGAGAGACGTAAAACCTGACCTTCCATAATTAAGAATAAAAGCGCACCGGAGGTAACAGAAAATAAAAATGAATCTAACTTTGCTTTTTCAGTAGAGATAAGCTCCTCTAGCTTCCCTACCGCAGTGGTTGTATTCTCAAGAATCCTTTCTATAAGCTCCGTGTCTTCTTTGTTAAACGAATCTTTTTTTGCAGAAGCTATTGCTATGGATCCTACCACTTTAGTTCCAATTTTTACGGGCATAGAAAAAGATGAAAGAAGCTCTGAGGTTTCATACGGCATTCCTTGATTAACCACATCTCTTTGGCTTGACTCTATTATGTTATAAGAAGATTCTCTTTTATCTTTCTGAATAATGTCTAAGGTTTTTTTCTTAACATTGAGAAGGAATGAATCAGCTACATAATCCTTCTCAAATAATTTAAGGGTTATGGTTTTGTGGTCTACTAACGCATAAGAGATTACTGAATAATCTATAACGCGCTGCGCGGTTGAAACTATAGACTCCATAATTGCTTTTATATCAAGTGAGTAACCTATCTGGGTTGCAACAGTTTGTGCTATGGAAAGTTCATATAGCCTTTTTTGAAGCTCAGTATTTTTACGTTTAAGTTCTTCTTCAGTTTTTCTGAGTCTTTTTGAGAAAAAATATGTTACCCCTAAAACTCCAATGAGTAGAATAATAATGAGGAAAGCGTTTTGCATAGGCAGGAAGAATATAGATTAAGCTTTCTGGCCCATTAAGCCATGTACCTTATCTACTAATCCATCCGGGGAAATTTCATATTTCATGATGTAATCTTTTGCACCCAAACTCATAGCCTCTTTTACCGTAACGTCATTAGAAAAATTAGAAAGCATGGAAACCGGGGTCTGGACATTTGCACCACTTGTTTTTATAGTTTTTAATACTTCATTTCCTGATAGGTCAGGCAACATCTGATCTAGAAGAATTACATCAAAAGGTTCAGACTGTGCAAGAGTTATTCCATTTTTAGCATCCCCTGCAATGCGAACCTCAAAGCCTGCGTTTTTTAATGCAGTCTCAAAAACTGAGGCAACTGCAAGTTCATCATCAACTAAAAGAACTTTTGGCATAATAAATAAACAGATACCCAAAGGTAACTTACTTAAAAGTACCACTCTAGGTTTTAAAATGCAATAGCTACTTTATTATGAGAAAAAAGTGTTATTATATTTTCCAGATATGAATCTCTATGTTTTCGATGTAGACGGAGTTTTAACGGATCCATTAAAAAAAGAAACAAACCCAGAGCTACTCAAGAAACTCTCTGATATTTTAGCAAAAGGAGATTTGATTGCCTTCAATACAGGCCGCTCTATCTCATGGGTAGATGAAAGAATACTCGCTAGATTAGCAAGTTTTATCTCAGAGAAACTTTTTTTAAAGAGAATGTTTATTGTTGGAGAGAAAGGAAATACCCTCAAGTTCTTTAATGAGGGAGACTGGGAAACAAAAATATTAACAGAAAGTCTTCCTAAAAAACTAAGCCAAACAATCCAACATCTTATTAAAGATAAATTCAGTCAGACTACTTTTTTTGATGAAAGCAAGCAAACTATGATCTCCACAGAAATGAAAGACGGTGTAAATCACAGCGCTTATACTAAAGACCAGCAAGCTCTCAACGATGAATTAGAAAAGCTTTTAACTTCTCAAGAGTTTAAGCACTTACAGCTAAGAATTGATCCTACCGTAATTGCCCTAGATGTTCAGAATGGAAAGGCTGGAAAACACCTGGGAGCACAAAGAATTGAAAAGTGGCTTCAGAATAAGGGATATAAACCTGAAAGTGTTTTTATGATTGGAGACAGCCAGTCGGATATTGAAATGGCAGAAGAACTGGGACATCTCTACCCCGTTACTTTTGTCTTTGTAAATGAGCCCCATAAGCTAAGTTATAAAAAGGGAACATTTAAAGTTTTCTTTACAAAAG
>CAZQIA010000008.1:0-19525 GCA_964593215.1 uncultured Gammaproteobacteria bacterium | reverse complement strand
AAAATCGAGTAGTTGAGTTAAAAAAACATTTAGTTGGAATGTATGGAAGACTCAGAGAGGTAGTTATAGGTCCTGATAGCATGCTTTACATAACCACCAGTAATAGAGATGGCCGTGGAAATCCTAGTGCAGATGACGATAAAATAATCCGCATAAATCCTCAGAAATTGTAAAAAAAGCTCTTGCGCAATTAGTGTATAATAGATACATATGAAGTATAAGGCAGGTTTACTTCTATTATTGTCTTTTCTTGTTCCTTCTTCAGCATACGCTTCTAGTAGCAGTGTTCACGTAGAAACTTCGGGAAGCGAGTCCCATGTAACTGTTAATAATAGTGTTCAAAGTACAAGTAGCACCCAGGTAACACAAAATGGAACTACAGAAGTAAATATAGAACAGTCTGGAAATGGACACTCTGAGGTAACTGTAAATGGTAAACAATGGAAGGTAGATGGACCAGGTGAAGTTCACGAAAAAACTTCTACTAGCAGCAACTCAGGTACCTCAACTACCGAATCTCCATCCCCAACACATGAAGCAACTGCAACTCCTACACTAAAACCGGAGAAAAAAGAGGTTAAAAAATCAATCATTCAAGAAGTAGTTAGTAGTTTTCTTCACCGCCTATTTTCATTCCTCGGCCTCTCTCGTTAATTTAATATCTGAAAATTGTATCCTAGGGGTAACTAGCTTAAGAAATTTCGGGGTAATGGCATTTTTTGCGCTGTTAGTCAAATAGGGTACCATAAATTTATTAATTTGGAGCCGCTGTACTTATGTAAAGATGGCCTTCACCTCTAACGTGTTGTTTTACTACACTTCTACCTTCGATTAATTGACTGACAAGTCCCCTAATGTTTACGGTATTCAGTTGCAAACCCCTAGAACCTAAGGCTAATCTTAATTCTTTGATAGTAATACCGGGAGAATCAGTTATTATTCCCAATATTACTGAGGAAGACTCACTAGTTGGAACGAAGTTTACATAATTGGAATGCTCTTTTGCCTTTGCGAGTAAAATGGATATTAGAGCAGGTTCTGAAAGTATTTCCCCGAGTCTTTTTCGACCAAACTCCAGGACTTCAGTTTCCTGATTTTGAAACCTAATAAGTCTTTCAGATAAATCATATAGAGATTCCCTTTGTCTCTCTGTCAAATCAACCCATGATTGTGCCCCATCCGCAAATTCAAGAGTTTTTTTAATAAATCCTGCTTTTGCTAGATGATTAAGAATTTTTTCAAACATTTTTTTTGTATGAATAATAGCTGGTGCAATTTCTCTTCCCCTAGATTCGAGATAAAGTTTTGCTAGCTCTTCTGGTGACCAAGATTTTTCAGGATTATCCTTTATATTTGCTAGGGCAAGACGCATTGCTGAATTCCACCCTCCAATCGGTTTGGGATCTCCATCTGGCGCTTGTTCGGAAAATGTATATTCGATATTTGTTTTTCCTTTTTTTATAGACTGATAATTCAAAACGCCTTTTTCACTGAGTTTGCTGAAATGTTCATCAGTACCTCGACCTGTATAACCTGTCTCTCTACCTACATCTGCAACCGTTACTGGCGATTGAGCTGTAGCTAAATATCTAAATAGCCTCCTCCTGAATTCTGGTGTCCTATTTCTAAATTCAAGCTCTCCCTCAGTCTGTTCTTTTCCTGTAGACTGTGAGCTCCCAAAAAAATCTTGCAACCCATATTCAGGGTGACTAAGTGAGAAATCTAACAACAATCCTGCCAAGGAAATTCCTAGAGTTGAACCTTTTGTTGTCTTGGCATAGCCAATTGATTGTCTTTTAATAGTGACCTCCTGTGCAACAAGACCTATAGGTTCCAAAGACTGTCTACAGTATTGATATGGATTTGCTACACTCATTTTCCATCCAATAATTGCTCCCTGTGACCGATTCATAAGATTAGATAGGTCATAAGCTGAATAGACAACTTCGTCATGCATCAAACCTAGCAAGATTGCTTTTGCTTCACTATTTCCAATCGCAGATATCAAACTTCCCATTTCATTATCTGAAATAGGTTCCTTTAACGGAGCTTGAATCTCTGCGCTGACTCCATGCAATGCTAACCTTTCATTCATTTTGTGCATTTTATCAAACTTCAAAGAAAATTGCGATATTATAGGTTTATTTTTAAAACCAGATGGTGGTTGTTTAGAAAAACGCTTCTATTTAGGAATTTTCTTGAGGCTGAGAAAATCTCTCTGTGCGATACCTTAAAATTAAGTTTAGATTGATATAACTGGCTAATCAGTTAGGATAATGGCAACGTTTCCACTTCTTACCGCTTCCGCACCAGCATGGATCATTTCTCCCTATCTTTTTATTCAAACTTGCAAGAGGAGAACTTTCATTAGATTTATTTTTTTCTTTTACTTGTTTTTTATTTTCTTCTGAAATTTCAGATGCTGGCGTGTTTGTCTGAACATGAACATGTCCTTCGTGTTCTTCTAAATTATCTTGGGGCGCAACCTGAATATTTATTTTGTATGCACGGTGAGTTATAGCATCATCCACAGCTGAAAGCAAACGTTCAAACATTGTGAACGCTTCACTTTTATACTCAACCAGTGGATCACGTTGTCCATACCCTCTTAACCCAATACCTGTTCTTAAATCTTCCATTGCGGTTAAGTGCTCCATCCAGAAATTATCAATTGCTGAAAGAATAACCAGCTTTAAAACGTTTTCTATATTTTCTTTTCCAAACTGTTTTTGCCTAGCCTCTTCAATTTGATTTACCAAACCAAACAAAAAGCCCTCAACCTCTTCCTGTTCTTTAAATTGTTTTATTTGCTCTACTAAATGTTTTTTTGAATGCTCGTCAAAATTAAGAATTGTTACAAAATCAGAAAGAATATTTTCTGCATGATTATCTATAGACGCAAAATGCATTCCTACAATTGATCTAATCTCGTCTTTAACTTTTTCTGAAACAAATTCTAAAATATTTTCAGATCCATCTATAATGCTTCTTCTTAATTTGTAAACAATTTCTCTCTGCTTATTTAATACATCATCATAATCCAAAAGATTCTTACGGCTTTCAAAGTTAAACCCTTCTACTTTTACCTGTGCCTGAGAAATAACTCTGGTTACCAACGGATGAGTAAGTGGCATATCTTCTGGAAAATTAAATCTGGTCATGAGTCCCGCAATTTGCTCTCCTCCAAAAACCCGCATTAAATCATCCTCTAAAGACAAGACAAATACAGATTTCCCCGGGTCTCCTTGACGGCCAGAGCGTCCGCGCAGCTGATTATCAATTCTTCTAGATTCATGTTTTTCCGTTCCTATAACTAAAAGCCCTCCAGCATCTTTAACTTTCTTGTGTTCCTTCTCCCATTCTTCATATTCCTTTTTGTACGTTTTCTCGCCTTCTTTTCCCTGGTACTTAAGTTCAAATGAAGATGGCGGTTGTCCTCCTAAAATAATGTCCACTCCGCGTCCTGCCATATTTGTTGCAACGGTTACTGCCTTTAATCTTCCCGCGTCTTTAATTATCAAAGCTTCCCTCATGTGATTTTTTGCATTCAAAACCTCATGGGGAATTTTTTTACGCTTTAAGTATTCTGAGATTGCTTCATTTTTATCTATAGAGGTAGTTCCTACTAAAACTGGCTGACCATTTTTATATGCCTCCTCAATTTCTTTAACAACCGCCGCAACTTTTGCACGAGTTGTTTTATAAATTTGGTCTGGATGATCTTTTCTTGCAGTAGGTCTGTGTGTAGGAATTACTACAACATCTAATTTGTAAATTTTATGAAACTCTTCTGCTTCAGTTACCGCAGTTCCCGTCATTCCAGAAAGTCTTTCATAAAGTCTAAAGTAATTCTGTAATGATACTGTTGCAAGTGTTTTTGACTCTTGCTGGATTTGCACCCCCTCTTTTGCCTCTATTGCTTGATGAAGACCTTCAGAAAGTCTTCTTCCTTCCAGTAAGCGGCCAGTAAATTCATCAACTAATATAACCTGACCGTCACGCACTATGTAATCTTTATCTTTATGAAAAAGTGTTTGAGCTTTAAGTGCTGCTTCTATGTGATACACCGTATCAAAATCTTTTTCATAAATATCTTTTACTCCATATAATTTTTCTACTTTTGCAATTCCGTGCTCTGTTAGATGGACAGTTCTCAGTTTTTCATCCATTTTGTAATCTGTGTCTGGATTTACTTTATCTACTATCTTTGCGTATTCGTAGTATTTCTGAGAAGGAGTTTCATCCGGCATGGAAATGATATGAGGAGTCCTTGCTTCATCTATTAACACAGAGTCTACCTCATCTATTACTGCAAAATAGTGCTCTTTCTGAACTGTCTGGGAAATATCCTGAACCATGTTGTCACGCAAGTAATCAAAACCAAACTCTGAATTTATTCCGTACACCACATTACACTCATATGCTTCTTTTCTTGTCACCGGTTTTAAATGTATAAGTCTGTAATCTTTTGCTTCTTCATCTACGTAGTCCGTATCGTACTTAAATGCCTGTTCTGAAATAATGGTAGATACACTCATTCCCAGAAATGCAAAAACTGCACCCATCCACCCCGCATCACGCCTAGCCAAATAATCATTAACGGTCACTAAATGAACATTCTTTCCTGTTAATGCATGGAGATATAACGCAGGAACCGCTGATAAAGTCTTTCCTTCTCCGGTTTTTTGCTCGGCTACTTTTCCCTGAGCAAGAACCGTGGATGCAACAAGCTGAACATCATAATGCCGCAATCCTAATGTTCTTGTAGCAGCTTCTCTAACTAATGAAAATGCCTCTGGAAGAAGTGCAAAAAGATCCTCGCCGCCTAAAATTCTCTCTTTTAACTCTTGGGTTTTTTTAGGAAAGTCACTGTCTTTTAATTTTTTATGTTTTTCCTCAAATGAGTTTATCTGAGAAACAATGGGAAGGATTTTTTTTACTTCACGGTCATTGGAATCAAATATTTTTGTAAGTGCACCTAACATAACTATGAAGGTTTATTATACTCAAAATACGCTCATTTGTAAATTTATTAAGTATTTTGAGTAATACTCATGTAACAAGTGTGAAACTCTAGTTGCAGGAGTATATTACAAAATGCTTGAAAGTAACGGGGGAAGTGTCTAAATATGGTCCAGCCCCAGAGTTACCGGGGCTGGAGAATACCATTTGATCAATTGGTACTCGCATTTATGCGAATAATCCAATCTAGAATAATAATCTAGAAAAAACGTCCTAGATTATTTCTTCTTTTTCTTTGCTTTTTTCTTTGCTGGCATGTAAATCACCTCCCCTTTTCATTCGAATAAATTCGAATTTTCTAGATATAATTATGGTGATAAAAAATGCACTCTTTGTCAAGAAATTTACACTGCTTCAAAAAGTGCATTTTAGCTTGAAAAATAAGGAAAAATAATAACGTGAAAAATGCGGTTTTTTGACCCTTTTTTGGTGATTTTTTTTAAATTTTTATGATATTTTTTTCTATCAAAAAATCTTTTACTTTTTCAAACAATAATTTGTGTCCTTCATTATTCATGTGAACCCCATCAGAAAGTAAATGGGAATAATCTTTTTGAATAAAATCTTTATAAACTTCTATAAATTCTACATGCTCTCTGTTTCCCACTTTTTCCATAATCACATTGTAGGAAAAGACAAATTCATTTCTATATGATCTTCTAGGAGCCCACGGCATAGGATCTACTCTTTTATCAACGGGCATAGATCCTACAATAATAATTTTAGAAGCATACTTTTTAGCAAGTTTAACAAGGTTCACCAGATTATTTTCAAATTGCTCAGGAGAGACTTCTAATCCCTTTAAGCTTTCATTAAATATAGAATCATTAATTCCTACATGAAAAAGAATAATATTTTCACCACCATATTTGTCTAGTCTGGCTTCTGTTTCTTTTTCAAACCTTTTCAATATATCAGTTGTTTTATCTCCGGAAATTCCAAGATTATAGATTAAGTGATCTATTCCAAAATCTGACTCAATGATTTTTTGATCTATGAAACGTCTTAAACGCTGCACCCAACCGCCTTCACTATCCCACGCTCCATAGGTGGTAGATGTTCCAAAAACCAAGATGTTTGCCATTTTAGTTTCGAAGATTATTTTTTAGGTTTTATCTCTTGAAATCCTGTATATTTTCTTAACACTTCCGGAATTACTACTGTTCCGTCTTGCTGTTGATAGTTTTCTAAAATTGCGATTATAGTTCTTCCTATTGCAAATGCGGTTCCGTTAAGAATTGCCACATAATCTTTTTTATCTTTATCCAGATATTTAATATTCAGTCTTCTTGCCTGAAACTGTCCCGTTGTAGAAATAGAGTGAGTTTCTCGATATTTATTTTGAGCAGGCATCCATGTCTCTATATCTCTTGTTTCAGATGCTGGAAATGAAATATCCCTAGATGCAAGTCTAATTACTCGGTAGGAAAGACCCAAGTCTTCCATAAATTTTTCTGCTATTGCGGTAAGCGTTGCTAACTCCATTTCATCTTCTTCTGGTTTTGTAAAGGAAACCATTTCTACCTTTTCAAACTGATGAACACGTAAAATTCCTCTGGTATCTTTTCCGTAAGAACCAGATTCTCTTCTAAATGCATTAGAAAATCCTACGTATCTTTTAGGAAGATCTAGATTTTGTAAAATTTCATCAGCATGCATAGGAACTAGCGCATGCTCTGCTGTTCCTATTAAATACAGTGAATTCTCTGATTCTTTCCCCTTTTCAACTTCTTCAACATTTTGAGTAACATAATAATTGGTCTTATTTTCTGGTGTCCAATATCCTAAACCTTGAGTAATTTCATTTTTTATAAGAACAGGAGGAAAAACTGGGGTAAAGTTTTTTTCTCTCAGTTTTTCAAAAGCGTATTGCACTAATGCTAATTCTAAAAATACTGCTTCGTTTTTAAGATAGGTAAACCTAGCACCTGAAACTTTTGCTGCACGGGCAACATCTATAATATCCAACATTTCTCCCAGTTCTAGATGATCTTTTGGTGTAAAGTCAAAAACTTTAGGATCACCTACAGTTTTAATAATTTCAAAATCATCCTCTCCGCCCACAGGAACCTCAGGAAGAGGAAGATTAGGAATTTTTAAAAGCTCTGCGTCTAATTGCGTTTTTACTTCTTTTAAATTGTTTTCAAGTGTTTCTAATTCTTCTTTAACTTTCTTTCCTTCTTCTATATTTCTTTCTTTTGCCGCAGCATTTCTTTTTGCTTGAAGATTTTGAACGGATGTGTTTAGTTCTCTGTATTTTGTGTCGAGCTCTAAAATTTTTTCAATAGGAACTGTTGCGCCTTTTTTTGCGGCATCTTCTTTTACTACCTCCGGATTTTCTCTGATAAATTTAATGTCTAACATAAGCGTATTATACTCACTTGCAAATTCAAAGAAAGCTCTAGCTAGTTTCAAAACTAGCTCAAGAAACCTGCCTTTTTTAACTAGCTTGAAAAGCGAGTTATGAAACTGGTTCCTTATATAATGACTTTCATTATAACTTATAATTTTCTTTTAAGAAATTGTGAAATTTCTCAAGCGCGCGTCCTCTGTGAGAAATAGAGTTTTTTAACTCGGATGGCATTTCAGCAAATGTTTGATCATACCCGTCTGGAATAAAAACCCTGTCCCATCCAAATCCATTATCTCCTCTTATTTCATATGCTACAGAACCCTCAACTTCGCCAAAAAATAAGTGAGGTTTATTCCCGTCGTGAAATCCTATCGCTAGTCTTGCTTTTGCTCTTCTATCTTTCTCACCTTCAAGAAGTTTTAACATAAGAGATGGACCATCTCCGGCTTTAAGCATCCATTTAACTAACGGTCCGGGAAAAGAGTTCCAAGCGTGAATCTCAAAAGAAACATCATCTATGAGAATAGGTTTTTTAAGAGCTTCATATGCTTGATTTAACTTATGGGAAGCTACCTTTTCCAAGTCCATTTCCTGAATCTCAGTAAGATCTATGTTGGAGATTTCTAAATCAATATTTAAAATTTCTCCGGTTTCTCTTGCTTTAAATTCATTTCCGGTAACAAAAGTAATTTTCATTTTTTGATTGCGCCTTCTTAAAAAGAGCGATATCCGCTTCTATATTATACTCGAAGATAAGCTTTCTGGTACAATTGCAGAATGGTAAACCAAGATTTGGTATTAGAAAAGATAGAATCTTACGAGTTGTTGGATTCCGGGGATGAGGAAAAACTTGAAAGATTTGGGGATAAAGTAATCATACGTCCAGAAAAACAAGCGCTTTGGAAAAAAGAAAAATCGGAATTGTGGGAAAAAGTTGATGCACAGTATGTTAGAACAAATGACAGGTTTGGAGAATGGAAAACTAATTCCTCATTTGAAAACTGGGTTTTTAACTATGACATCTTAAAAATGTCTCTAAAACTTACTCCTTTTGGACATGTGGGTGTTTTTCCAGAATTGAGTTCCCAATGGGACTGGATTGCAAAAAATTGTCACACAGAAAATCCGCCAAAAGTTCTTTCTCTTTTTTCCTATACAGGAGGCGCATCTTTATCAGCTGCTGGTTGCGGCGCACAGGTAACTCATGTAGATGCCTCAAAACCCGCAATAACATGGGCTGTTGAAAACCAAAAACTATCAGGACAAAGTGACAAATCAATCAGGTGGATAGTTGATGATGCATTAAAGTTTGTTAAAAGAGAAGAGAGACGTGGTATTTTTTATGATGGAATTATTATGGATCCTCCTAAATTTGGAAGAGGCCCAAAAGGTGAAGTTTGGCAATTTGAAGATGATATTCTTGAACTTTTAGAATTCTGTAAGAAAATCTTATCAGAAAATCCTCTGTTTTTCCTAGTTACAGCTTATACGGTTCCTATATCTTCTATAACATTAGGGAATACGCTTTCTTCAGTTCTGGGAAAAAATGAAGTTGAGTATGGGGAAATATGCATCAAGGAGAAAGATTCCGAAAGAATGCTTCCAACCTCTATCTACGCTAGATGGTCTAAGTAATTATTTTTCTTGTTTTTCCGGTCTTAAAGTAGGAAAAACAACCACTTCTTTAATTGCCCAAGTGTTTGTAAAGAACATTACTAATCTGTCAATTCCTATCCCAATTCCTCCTAGTGGCGGCATACCAAATTCCATTGCCGCTAAAAAGTCCTCATCTACTTGTTGAGCCTCCGACTTATCTTTTCTTGCTGCATTTGTATCCTTTGTGAATCTATCTCTTTGAACCTCCGGATCTGTTAACTCTGACCAGCCATCCAAGATCTCTTTACCGCCAATATATCCCTCAAACCTTTCTACCCAGCCCGGTTTACTTCTGTGAGATTTAGACAAAGGGCTTATGTCTTCTGGGTAGTCTATGATAAATGTAGGCTCAATTAATGTCTTAGGAATTAGATGGTCAAAAATCATAAAGATAAGCTGTCCTTTTGTTTCACCTCCAACAATCTGCATCTCTGGACATTTTTCTTTTGCATATGAAAGAAGTCCCTCAACAGTTTCATTTTCAACATCAAGGCCGAGTTTTTCTTTCATTATCACAGACATTTCTATCTTAGGCCAAGGTTTTCCTATGTCTATTTGATTTTCCCCTACCTGAATAACCGTGGTTCCAAACAGTTTTTGCGCTAAATGTTTTAGAAGTCCCTCTGCTACTTCCATGACTCTGTGGTAATCAGCATAGGCTTCATACCATTCAAGCATGGTAAATTCCGGAAAATGTGTATGATCAATTCCTTCATTTCTGAAATCCTTTGCAATCTCATAAACACGTTCATATCCGCCTACTACTAACCTCTTCAAATAGAGCTCATCAGCAATTCGTAAAAACATATCCTCACCAAATGCATTTACATGAGTTTTAAAAGGTTTTGCATTTGCTCCGCCGTAAAGAGGTTGTAAAATAGGAGTCTCAACTTCCCAAAAGTTTAAATTATCTAAATACTCTCTGATTCCGGAAACTAACTTAGAACGCATGTTAAACCTCGCTCTCACGTCATCATTTAATAAAAGATCCAAATATCGCTGTCTAAATCTAGTTTCAATATCTTTTACACCAAACCATTCAGAGGGTAGGGGAGTCATAGATTTTGTTAGTAATGTATAAGAGGTAGGTGCAATAGAAATTTCTCCAGCTGTCGTTTTTACCACTTCTCCCTCAACTCCTATAAAATCTCCTATGTCTAACAATTTTATCTGTTTATATGAGTCTTCAAGTAGTTTTTTCTGGAAAAAAATCTGAATCCTTCCTGTCTCATCTTTTAAATCAGCAAAGGCAATATTTCCATGTTCTCTTAAAGAGTAAAGTCTTCCGGCAGTTTTTACCACTTTTCCTTCTGACTCTCGCGCTTCTGAAATCATATGTTTTTTTTCATAAGAAGCAGCATAGGGGTTCCACCCCAACTCTTTTATTTGTTCTAATTTTTCAATGCGCGCCTTTTTAAAATTCTGCTCAGTAACGGCAGAATCTGCAGGGGACTGCAAACTTTGTTTATCCATATCAGTATTGTACTATAACTCTGGTTTTATTATTTCAAGAATAAATGAATTTAATTTTCCCATTTCAGAAATTGATGCCTCTTCCCTTACAGTGTGTGCAAATTTAGTTCCATCTCCTAAATTCAAAACTTTAATTCCCTGATCTGTTAAAACATTTCCATCAGATACTCCACCATGCCAAACATAATCAACTGAAAAACCTAATTTTTTCATTGTATCAGCAGTTTTTTTAATAAAGGGATCATTTTTAGAGTATTCATATCCTCCATTTTCTCTCACAAATTCCATTTCAACTTCCCCACCTAGTTGTTCCGAGCTTTGTTCAAAAGCCTTTTTGATATCTGATATGTAGTTATTTTGTTCCTCTTCTGAAAAACTTCTTACTTCCCCTTTTATACAAATCTTCTCTGGGACAGCATTTCTTACACTTCCACCCTCTACAACTCCAATATTTATAAATGTTTTTTTACTTACTTTTCCTACAGGTATTTTTGCTAGTGAATTTTGCAGAATAGTTAAGGCGTTTATTCCCTCTTCAGGCTTAGAAGCATGCGCGCCTTTTCCTAATACGACAATATCAAATCTGTCATAAAAAGGAGATGCAATTACAATATGCCCTACAGGAGCTGAAAAATCTAGAACATATCCTTCTTTTGCGTTTAGATTTTTATAATCTAGAGCAAGTGCACCATAACTTCCGGATTCTTCTGAGGTGGTTAAAACAATCTCAAGAGGCCTTGTTGAAAGTTTTTTCTCATGAATTCGCAGTATTACGTCTAGAAGTACTGCAACACCAACCTTATTGTCCGCCCCTAGAATAGTTGACCCATCACTGGTAATTTTGTCTCCAGAGACGATTGGCTTAATACCCTTGCCTGGTTCAACGGTGTCTAGATGTGCACATAAAAACAATGGCTCCCCAACTCCATCAACTTTTACAATAATATTATTTTTTTTGTCCCTAAGGCAATTTATTTTTTTTCTTTTCAATAAGTTCTCGATGAATATTGCCAAGCATTCCTCTTGCCCGGTTACACTATCTATTTTTACTAATTCCAAGAGTAATTTAATTGAGCTATTATTGCTTCCTGTACCTTTATTCATCTTATTATTTTATTAACAATTCCTTAGCGATTACCAACTGTTTTTGGACCTCGTGTTCAGAATTACCCATAGATGCAATCATTCCCCAAGAGTTTTGCAACCATACGATTGGAAATACACCCGTTTGAGTTGTTTTATCAAATCCCAATGTATGGGTCTTTCCTGGCACAGTTCTTGACTTAAGCAAATCCCATGCCTCATGAGCAGAAAGACTCCCTGGATCAATCTTTTCAAATATAAAAGCCCCTGCATTGGGTGCAAAAGACTCTTTAAAGTGTTTTGGGCTATGTGCACCAGTGGGACGCCCACCATTTACCTCTAGTATTACTGGATTTCCGCCAACGTCAGCATAATCTATGCCGCCACTACCTTTAGGCTGTATTAAAGCTAGTAATCTTTTCGCATATTTGACACAGAGAAACTCAAACTCTGAAGATGCTCCTGATGGAACCATGTTTCCACTCCATTCAGCATCGTGTAATAACTGACGAGTTAGAGAACCAAAGACATCTCCACCATTAAACTGCAGCGAATACACTTTTTCCCCCACATCATCTTTACTTATTTGAAGCATTTCTTGAACGGCAATGGGCATAGGTTTATCTGAAAGAGGATCTAATGGCCATTCGTAATCATATAGATCTTTAGCTCCTTCAATGAATCCTATTTGGAAACCTCCAGCACCATATATGGGTTTCAGCACCAATTTTTCTGTCCCTAACATTTCTGCGACTCTAAGCACCTGTTCCTTGGTGGAAACAACATATCCTCTTGGAAATGGAACACGTGCTTTTTCAGATAAACTTGCTGTGCCAAGATCATCTATCCACCTATGATAGGCTCCTTTCTGCCCCCACCAAGCTCTATCCCCCATTTCTTTTTTATCACCAAATACTTCTACTCCTTTCTCTTCCTGCAGCGGTCTTGCCCAAGAAAAAAATTCAGGTGTTGCTTGATAAGGATGAATTACCGTTCTAGAGTCAACAACTCCTGCAAGATCATTACTTAGCTCTTTTTTTATGTCAACATCCATAAGATAATTAGTGTCTGAAGTATATATCCGTGGAATTGGGGTACCTTCCAAAAGTTCTCTCTCCAAAAAAGACATAAACTCTTCAAAAGGTTTATGCTGAGGGAGAATTAACTCTACTTTTTCTCTCCTATTAATCCTTGCAGCAGCCTCAACTGAAACACGCCAAGGTATATAATACCTATCTTGCACATCAGGATCACTTTCGTACTCCCTAATTGATGAGTGAGCTAGTATTCTTTGTGTTCGTTCTTTCATGTTTCTGCAATAAAAAACCCCTTATAAAGGGGTTCTTGAAATGCGCGCCAAGAAACACCCTTAGTAGAGGGTTTGCTTCTTGGATTTATTGCCTAAATGCAAATTTTTCATATCCAGGTGATATTAACACTCATAAAAATTAAAGTCAATAAGCTTCTGGCTTAAGCGAATTAATTATGCTTGATCACTTATTATAATATGGTCTGGAACATCCGGTCTTAACACCCTTCTGCTGGATGCTCTTTTTACTGGAGGAAAATAAATTACGTCTTTAATGTTTTGAGAATTTGTAAAAAGCATTGCAAACCTGTCTACCGAAATCCCAATTCCTCCCATTGGGGGAAAACCATACTCCATAGCCACAATAAAATCCTCGTCTGCCGGAGGCGCTTCATCGTTCCCTTGTCTTCTTCTTTCTTCTTCCATTTCAAAATTCTCTTTTTGAATTCTAGGATCATTTAATTCAGTGTAACAATTCATTACTTCTAAACCTCCAATAACACATTCAAATCTTTCTGCCAACTCAGGATTTTCTCTATGTGGCTTTGCAAGACTACTTGTTTCCCGAGGATAATCCATAACAAAGGTAGGCTGAACAAGCTTGTCATCCCAATAAGCCTCAAACAGTCCTAAAATCATGTCTCCTCTTCTTCCTAAGTGTTTTTCAGTTACACCATTTCCAACTGCAAGCTCATGTAGTTGTTCTGTTGACAACTCATCTGGATTTGCCCCATACGCCTGGTAAAATCCGTCTTGAATAGTTAGCCTTCTCCATGGCGTCTGAAAATCAATCTCATGCTCACCAAATTTTACCTTCGTTGTACCGTGTATGCTTTCAACAATTTCTCTCATCATATTTTCAGCCATGTCCATCATTTCTCTATAGTCAGAATATGGCTTATAAGCTTCCACCGCAGTAAATTCAGGATTATGTGTTGCGTCTATGCCCTCATTCCTAAAATTTCTGGAAAATTCAAAAACCGCCCCCATACTAGGAACCAATCTCTTGAGATACAGTTCATTTGCAATCCTCATATACATTTCTTCATCGATTGCATTCATGTGGGTTTTGAAAGGTTTTGCGTCTGCTCCCCCGTACACAGTGTCCAAAACGGGTGTTTCAACCTCAAAGAAACCGTAATACTGAAACTGCTGACGCATACCTTGCATAATTTTATCGCGAATTCTAAATCTTTCCCTCGCTTCAGGATCAGACATAAGTTCTAAATATCTTTGCCTTCTTGCTGTTTCCACACTAACCCCTCCACCTTTCTTCTCCGAAACTGGTGGTGGCAACAAAGCCTTGGAAAGCATTCCTATCTCTAATGCTTTTACAGTGGGCTCACCACTTTTTGTCTTTACTACTTCCCCACTTACAGAAACAAAATCTCCTGGATCATATGCTTCTTTTATTAACGCAAAATTTCTATCGTCTTCTGCCATTCTCCTTCTCATTACTTGAATCTGAGCGCCATTTACCCCATAATCTTCTATGTCAAGAAATACTATTCCCCCCTGACCTCTTTTTGCTGTTATTCTACCTGCAGTTTTAACTATTTCTCCACTTTCCGCACCAGATTCAAGACCTGATGAAATATCTTTTATTTCAGAAATTTTATGGGTAATCTCAGGAGGAACACCCGGATAAGCATTAATCCCAGAGTCTTCTAGAAGCTTCAGATGTCTAAGTCTTGATTCTCTGGAATCAATTACCCTAGAATTTACTGGTTCGCGATCAGGAAACTGCCTACCTAAGGCTATCTTACCCCTACCGTCTTCTACCATACTCCTCCTTTGTTTTAGTTACTAAAATATTAACCTCAATTTTAACTTCAAATATTTTCATTCTGTTCCTCCATTACTTCTAGTGGCAACAAGAGCTCCAATAAACTCGTCAAACTCCCGACCCTCAGGAGCCATTATCCTTGGCTTTCCTTTATACTCATCCAGACCTAACAACCTTTGCCCAAAAAAGAACGTGGCGTCTCCTTGTAGATACACAAATCTATGCGCTAGCAAAAAGTCTAGGTCAGCTGCTAATGCTTCCTGTGGACTTGCAAGCATTGTCATACCGTTTTCCGACTCATGCGTTGAGGGAATAGAATCAAGAAACACCCTTGCCGGAACTCCTGGATTTGACAATATGTTTAAGATTGCTACATAAGGATCTCTATCTTTCGGCTCAGGTAATCTGAAAACGGAGGGTGAAATGTCTACACCTAGAAGATCACATTGTGTCTTTATTGATACTCTAGGCTCTACAAGTACTGGGACTCCACTCATCCCTTCAAACCTTTCTAAGCTTTCAATCGCTGCTTGGAAAGATTCTTGATATTCTCCTGTAGATAGACCTAATACCTTGTGAAAACCTGAGTTAATTCTTTTTGCAGTTATCCTATTAAAATGGCTTTTTACATCAGGGGAAACCAATTGCTGATCTACACGTGAAAGAGGTTGGTACTCAAGGATTGCCATTTATACAGACAGTTAAACGTATTCTAACTCAATGTTAATTTATTTTCAATAGTATTTTTCATTTTTTAAGAGAAGGCAACACTGTAGTCCCGGGGAATTCTGGATTAAAGGAATTTTTTACTCGTAAAACAATGTTTGTTCCAAAAAGTGGATCCAATGTTTTTTGATGTAAAACTTTTGCACCAGCTTTTGCCATTGTGTCAGCTTCTTCAAAAGATAACTCTTCATATATTCTAGCATCGGGATTATAACGTGGATCTTTATCATAGACACCATCGACATCTGTCCAAATCCAAACCTCTTTTGACTTTAATGCTTCCCCAATAATAGATGCAGAAAAATCAGAACCACCTCTTCCAAGCGTTGTAATTTTACCATCATTAGTTGCCCCCAGAAATCCTGTTATAACAGGCACAACACCATCATTTATAAGAGGTAAAAATAATAATGCCTTTGCCCTTGTCTTTTCAATATCAGGTATTGCCTCGCCAAACGAATCGTCAGTTGCAATAATGCCAGTCGAGTCTATAGCATGTGCTCTTATTCCTTTTCCCAATAATGTAGCCGCAACCAACCTTGAACTCATTCTTTCACCATATGATAAAATCCTATCTTTACGCTCAAAACCTGCAAGCCTTTCATTTTCAACATCACCCCTTAACTCTCTAAAAAGAGAATTTAACTGAATTGATAAAGAATGTTTTAAGGTTGGATGAATTCGTAACTCAGTCACAGCAGTTGTATGTTTATCAATAATAGATCTTAGTGTTTTACCTCTTTCTTCTGGAACCATCTCAACAGATGATAGATCTACCAATAAGTTTGTAACACCGCTCATTGCTGAAACAACAACAACCACAGCATTACCATTATCTCTACTGTTTACTACTATGTCTGCAACTGTTTCTATTCTTTCTGCGCTTCCAACTGAAGTACCACCAAACTTCATTGTAATTATTGGTTGCCTCAACTCTACCTCCTTAGTTTCTCTTCGCATATCGAAGCTTGAGGTATCGGAAAGTTCATTTGGAAATTTTAATCTAAAATCCTCAACGTGCGACATAGCTACAAAAAAACCCCTCTTGCAGGGGTCTGGTTCGCTTACAAGAAAACCAAACCACATTAAGGGGTTGTCTTGGTTTTCTTAACAATTAAAGTTAATTTCATTTTTTGAATCTTATCAGATAACCTTAAAGCTGTCAACAATTTCATAAGCCCTTCTTTTTATATCTTCAGTTGTTTCTATTTTCACCATACCTACCCCGGGCTGACCATAAAAAATACAAAATCCTAAAGGCACACAGAGTAGAGCAGGTAAAACACTTAAATCCTCTTCTCCATCTACCACTATCAAACCCGCTGTCTCCTCTTTCAGTGCTTTTTTAACAGCATCAAATAATTCATACGAAATTTCCCCAGGCCTACTTGCTGCATACGTTTTTTTTACATTTTCGAACTCTTTCTCAGGAATCTCTTTTCTCTCTACTTTAAAATCAACTATAGATAATCTAGGAATTTTTCCTGAATTTATAAATTTTTGCGTTGTTATATCTCCAACTGTAATTGTCTTATTTAAATCAATATCAACAGGAACCTCTGACACTACTTCGCCCCAAACATCCTGTAGTTTTTCTCGTAGAGTAGAGGGGAGTAGTAAATTTTTCCCATCCCACTCTTTTCTCACAAATAATTTTCCTTCCCTATCTATTTCCCCATTTCTTATCCTGGTTGCTGAGATAAACCCACTGTCTTCTGCTCTTTCGAGTTCGATATTAATTTCGTTTAGCCTATGGAGATTATGCTCTACTCTTTTGATTTGTATTTTTTCTACTTGTTCTTTTGTTGGAGGAGCAACTGCAATATTATCTACTTCAAAAGAAGAATCAAGAAGAGGTCCGTACATGTCATTTATTTCCATTATCTCTACTCTACTTTCTAGATTCTCCTTTTTCAGAAAATCTAAAAGTGTCTCTTTTCTATTCTCATATGAATCTATTCCCTTATCTGGCTTATGTTCTTGAACGTATTTTTCAGAAGTAAGTCCAATTATTAACCTATCTGAGTATCTGAGGATTTTTTTTATAAATTCCTTGTGCCCCTTGTGTAAAAGATCAAATGTTCCGCCAGTAACTGCAATTTTACTCATATTTATATTTGAATTGTACCATCCCATTGACTTACCTGCAGGAGTATGTTAAATTTTTAACACCTAGTCCAAATGGTACAGGACAGGCGTTAGAATGATAACTGTTCCGCAGGCAACAAAAAAGGTCATAGAGCGCTCAAGATATTTAGTAGAAGCTCTTTCAAAAGGTCTTATCAACTACTCTTCTCTTGCACGTTATATTCAGCCCGAAATAGAAAAAATGCTCATGAAAGATGTCTCTGAAGCATCCATTCTCATGGCATTAAAAAGATTTGAATCTACCCTAAAACAACCCAAGTTTAAAAACATCTTCACATCTCCTCCTGACATGACGATTCACTCAAATCTTTCTGTGCTGGTTATCCCTAACAATCCTGAATTGGTAGAAAAAAGAAGTGAAATTACAAAACTTACTTCTCATGATCCCAGGTATTTTCTTACTATCACCCAAGGAGTAACTGAAACCATGATTATTTTAAGCAATGACCTTTTACCTAAAGCAAAAGAAATCTTAGGAAACGCACCCATAATGGAAGAGCGTACCAGTCTTTCTACTATAAACATTAGAATTCCTAAGGAGTCTATTGACACACCTGGAATTGTCTACTTTTTCATTAAATCTCTTGCGTGGAGTGAAATAAATATAATTGAAACAGTTGCAATTTATACTGAATTAACTATTCTTTTAAATGATAAGGACGTAGGAAAGGCCTTTGAGATATTAAAAAGCCTCTTTGCTAAACAGATTTAAGAGGATACATAACACCAGGATTCATATTGCCAATTCTTATTGCTTCCGTAAGAAACGCTGTAGTTTCAGTAATAGTTCTTGTTGGATGATGCATTTCTATAAGGTCTGTATGTTTTCCATGAGCACTTTCTCTTGGATCAAACGGAGAATAATGAACTCCCATGGTAAGCTCTCCTTCTTTTCTTCCTATCTCAATTCCACAAGGTTTAAACCCATCTTCTGCCAATCTTCTTCTTTGTTCAGTGTCAAAATAATCAACTAAAACTAACCCCTCTGTCATAACTGATGAATCAAAAATTTTTCTCTTACCAGTTTCTTCTTTTCTCGTACCAAACACTGTAACCCCGCGTCTTGCTCCTTCAATATTTCCGGCCTTCATAACATTTCCAATTATTTCTTCTGTTCCATCTTTTACAACATCTAATTCCGGTAATTTTGGAAGCTCTATTGGACCTTTTTCTTCAAGATAGGATCTTGAAACTGCAAATAAACCAAAAGCGCCCCAGGTCGTATCCTTTCCTTTCTCACCCCAAACAGGAGGATCAATATAAGTCGGGATAGGAATACGCAGTCCAGTGTTGTCTGCTGCTTTAATGGCAGCACCCTCCATGGCAGTTCTACACGTTGCAACATCAAAAAATAAGAAATCTTGGCTAGAATCTCCTTCAGCTCTTCTGTAAATCTCTTCAATAAGAGGTGTCCCTGTACCTTTTCTAGAAGCATTTACGCTACCTATCTCTACATTTCCAATACCCGGGTGATCCACTAAAGCTGCCCACCCATGAACGGTTTCTCCTTCATGTAGAGCTACCACTGAAGCTCTTCCTTCAGAAATCATGGCTCTTATTGCTCCGTCTTCAAATCTTTCAGGATGGGCATAAATTACATCACCTTTCGGAAGCCTCCATGCAGCTTTTAATCCCTCAACCATTTGCCTTTCTTGAGGAGGTGTTGGAATACGTTTTGTGTTAAACACTGACGCTTGAGGTCTTATTTCTACGCTCATATTGTATATGATATTGATAATATGAACTGGAATCAATTTTTAGAGAATTATCAACAAAAAGAAGATAATTGTTAAAAATTTAACAAAAATGTGAAGCTAATTTTAAAAGCATTAATAATCCTCTAAAGTGGAAGTGTCACCTTCAGGAAGACCTAATTCGCGGGCTTTTAGAAGTCTTCTCATAATCTTCCCGGATCTTGTTTTAGGAAGTTTTTCTATAAAATCGATTTCTCTAGGATATGCGTGTCCTG
>CAZQIA010000007.1:0-21390 GCA_964593215.1 uncultured Gammaproteobacteria bacterium | reverse complement strand
GAAAGAAATTTAACATTTCTTGCCTTTCTCGCAGGTTCGAAGGGAAAAAAGGAGATTTAAAATTATGAAAGTACAAGCGTCAATAAAAAAAAGATGTAAGAAATGCAAAGTTATAAGAAGGAAAGGAGTGCTTTTTATTATTTGTGAAATACCAAAGCATAAGCAGCGCCAGGGCTAAAGCCAGGCATTGTTTGCGACCCACTTTGTGGGGTTTTAAACAGCGTTAGCATAAAACAAAATATGAATACATATAAAGATACATTTGAAAAAGAAATAGCACCACAGGTGCAAACTGAACTTGGTCTTAAAAACGTAATGGCAGTTCCAAGACTTAAGAAAATTATTGTGAATGCATCAACCAGAGATTTTCTCTCAGATAAGAAAAATCTTGAGCGCGCAGCAGAAGATATTGCTACAATTACCGGACAAAAGCCAAAAATTGCAAAAGCTAAGGTTTCTATTGCATCCTTTAAATTACGAGAGGGTGATCAAATTGGACTTGTTGTTACATTAAGAGGTAAGAGAATGTATGATTTTTACGAGAAACTTGTTAAAATAGTCTTCCCGCGCGTAAGAGATTTCTCAGGGGTATCTGAAAAAGGATTTGATAAACACGGGAACTTAAGCATAGGGTTTGCTGAGAATACAGTTTTTCCAGAAATTGATCCAGGAAAGGTAGATAAAATTAGATCTTTACAAGTGGTTCTTGTAACAAACGCAGGAAATGATATGGCGGCAAAAGTTTTGTTTACAAAAATGGGAATGCCGTTTAAAAAAAAGAATAATTAAATAATATGGCAAAAAAATCTAACATAGTTAAGTTTCAAAATAAACAGAAGTTTAAAACAAGAGATGTTAACAGGTGTGCTCTCTGTGGAAGATCACGAGGATTTTTGAGACGCTTTGGACTTTGCAGAATTTGTTTTAGAGAAAAAGCACTGAAAGGAGAGTTGCCGGGAGTAACAAAAGCAAGCTGGTAGGCTTGTTGGGCGAACGCTTCTAAAAGGATAAAAAATAGTATGTATACAGTAGGAGACTTTTTGATTCAACTTAAAAATGCATATATGGCTCATAAAAAGGAGTTAACTTTTCCATATGCAAAAATTGTAGTAGCACTTGGAAAAATTCTTACTGATGAAGGGTATGTGAGAAAATCAGAAATCAAAGAATTAGATGGAAGAAAAATTGTAACTGTTGAGCTTTTATACAAAAATAAAAGACCTGCGCTAAGAGAAATAAAGTTAGTTTCTAAACCTTCAGTACATAAATATGTCACCAAAACAAATATTAAGAAGATTGCAGGAAACTTTGGTATAAGCGTTGTTTCAACAAGTAAGGGAGTTATGACAGGAAAGGAGGCTCTAAAAGCAGGAGTGGGAGGAGAACTGCTTTGTGAGATTCAGTAAATTATGGCAAATAACGTTGGTAAAAAGCCGGTAGCAATTGAACCAGGGGTAACAATTACAGCAGCAGAGGGAAGAGTTACGGTGGTAGGTCCAAAGGGAACACTGGAAGAAAAAATTCCGGGAGGTATTGGGATTGAAATAAAAGATAATGTAGCAACTATTAAAAAATTAAATGATTCATCAGAAAATGAGAAATATGCAGGACTTATGAGGGCGTTACTTTCAAATATGGTTCATGGTGTATCAAAAGGATTTGAAAAAAAATTAGAACTTACAGGGGTGGGATACAGGGCAAGAACTGAAGGAATGGATTTAGTTTTAAATGTAGGATTTGCAAATACAGTCAAAGTAACACCTCCTACGGGAGTTACAATTCAAGTTGTAGAAGGTGTTATTACAGTTGCGGGCTCAGATAAGGCTATTATTGGTGATTTGGCAAGTAAAATTAGAGAAATTAGAGTTCCAGATCCATACAAAGCAAAGGGAATTAAATACGTGGGGGAGAAAATTAGAAGAAAAGTAGGAAAAGCAGCTAAGGCAGTTGGAGGAAAATAACATGAAAATATTTAAGGAAGAAAAAATTAAAAAACAAAGGATGCTTAAAAGAAAATTGAGGACTAGAAAAAAGTTGCTTTCCAACTTTACTCACCCTAGGCTCTCGGTTTTTAGGTCAAACGTTAAAATATACGCTCAAATTATTGATGACTCAAAAGGAACAACATTAATTTCAGCGCATGAAGGAGAGTTGGCTAAAAAAACTGGAAACAAGATTTTAAGATCTGAGGAGCTAGGTGCTTTAATTGCAAAAAAAGCAATTGAGAAAAAAATTAAGGAAGTTGTGTTTGATAAGGGTGGATATAGATTTCATGGAAGAGTTAAGGCGTTTGCAGATGGAGCAAGAAAAGGAGGATTAGTTTTCTAATATGGATAATGGTTTTGAAAAATTTGAAGAAAAAGTTATTCAGGTTTCCCGCGTTTCTAAAAAAACTAAAGGAGGAAACAAGATAAGATTTGCCGCATTAGTGGTTGTAGGTGATAAGCGTGGGAAAGTTGGTCTTGGACTTGGAAAATCCGGAGATGTGTCCCAGGCAATTGCAAAAGCAATTACCTATGCGAAAAGAAGGATGATTTTTGTTCCAATTAAAAACGAAACAATTCCTCACAAAATCGCAATTAAATCAGGTGCATCGCAAATTCTTTTAAAACCTGCTCCTCAAGGAACCGGAATTATTGCTGGGGGTGCAATTAGAAGTGTTGTTGAAGCAGCCGGCATAAGAAACATTTCTTCAAAAATTTTGGGTTCGTCTAATAAAGCAGGAAACGCACAGGCAACATTTGAAGCATTAACAACACTTTCTCATATTGATGAGGATTCAAGGGTTAAATAATATGCAAATACATACTTTACCTAAAATTACAGACAGAAGTAAAAAACGTTTGGGACGAGGACATGGTTCTGGAAAAGTAAAGACATCGGGACGCGGAACAAAAGGTCAAAAAGCAAGGCGTGATATTAAACTTCATTTTGAAGGAGGAGCACTTCCTCTTATTAAACGCCTTCCATTTTTAAGAGGACGAGGAAAAAATGTTTCTATCAATCCAAGAGTTATCCCTATTAATGTAGAAAAATTAAATATTTTGCCTGCAAAAAGTGTTGTAGACACAGAACTCTTAATAAAAAATAATGTTGTAAAGAAAGACGATTGTGAGACATCAGTAATAAAAATCTTAGGCGGTGGAGACCTAAAAGTTTCTCTTACCGTAAAGCTTCCTGTTTCAAAATCTGCTCAAATAAAGATTGAAAAAGCCGGAGGAGCAGTAGAAAGCAACTAAAGTTTGAGATAATCTCAAATCTATGAATTTAATTCTTGGGATATTTAAGAATAGTATTAAAGATAAGGAAACAAGAAAGAAGATTTTTATTACACTTTTTCTCTTCCTTATATTTAGACTATTTGCACACATTCCGGTTTCAGGAGTAAACATCGCTCAGTTAAAAGCACTTTTTTCCAACAATCAACTTCTTGGAATTTTAGATATTTTTTCTGGAGGAACACTTTCAAATTTTTCAGTTTTGGCTTTAGGTCTTAATCCTTATATTTATGCCTCTATTGTTCTTCAGCTTCTCACAATAGTTTTTCCTAAACTTGAAGCATTAGCTAAAGAGGGAGAGTATGGAAGGCAGAAAATAAATCAATACACAAGATATTTAACCATTCCTCTTGCTATAGTTCAGGGCTTTGGAATGTACGCGCTTTTAAGAAATCAAAACATAGTATCTACTTTAAATCCATTTGAGATTTTTTCTTTTGTTGCTACTCTTACTGCAGGAACAATGATAGCTATGTGGATTGGAGAACTTATTTCTGAACAAGGAATAGGAAATGGAATTTCCCTTCTTATCTTTGCAGGAATCGTAGGGAGGCTTCCCGTACTTCTTACTCAAACCGCAACAACAGTTACAAACGAACAGCTTTTAAATGTAGGTATTCTTGTTGCTTTAGGAATAATAGTTATTGCAGGAGTGGTTGCAATTAATGAAGCCGTAAGAAGAGTTCCAATCTTTTATGCAAAGAGAGTCAGAGGAAGTAAAGTGTATGGTGGACAGTCTACCCACCTTCCTCTTAAATTAAATCAAGCGGGTGTTATTCCAATTATCTTTGCTGTTTCTTTAGTTTTGCTTCCATCTGTGGTTGGGAACTTTCTTATTTCTACAAAAAATCCAGTGTTATCGTCTGTTGGAACAACCATAGCAATTTACTTTAATCCAAATGGAATCCTCTACAATATTATCTACTTCCTCTTTGTTGTAGGGTTTACTTATTTTTATACAGCAATTGTTTTCAATCCTACAAAAATAGCAGAAGACATTCAGAAGTATGGAGGATTTATTCCTGGAGTGCGTCCAGGAAAACCAACAAGTAGTTTCTTAAACCATATAGTTACCAGGATAACGCTTGCAGGTGCTGTATTTTTGGGTATTATCGCGGTTCTTCCAAATATCTTAAGGGCATTTACCGGAAACCAAAATCTGTTAGTTGGAGGAACGAGTATTCTTATCGTAGTTTCAGTTGTTATTGAGACTATTAAAATTCTTGACGTCCAAATGGCAACTAAAAGTTATGAGAAATTCCTAAAATAACGTATAATATACTTTTTAAGGAGAATTTATCTTGAAAATAATCTTAATTGGAATTCAAGGCAGCGGAAAGTCCACTCAGGGGAATATTCTTTCTGAAAAACTTTCTATACCCTACCTTTCTTCTGGACACATCTTTAGAGAAATGGCTAAAGAGAAGACTCCTCTAGGACGCTATATTAAAGAAACCATGAATGCTGGGTTTCTTATTCCGGATGATAAAACTCTTGAAATTGTTGTCGAATATTTGGGTCATGCCGAATATAAAGGTGGATACATTTTAGATGGATTTCCTAGAACTGTTCCTCAGGCTGAGGCTTTTCCTAATGGGGTTGATTATGTAGTGTACTTAAAGGTTTCAGACAAAGAAGCGCTTTGGAGACTTGCTGGACGCGATGACGGAGGAGTGCGGGAAGACAATACGTTAAAAGCAATAATGAAGCGGATTGATGAGTTTCATAACAAAACAAAACCAGTAATAGAGTTTTACAGGCAAAAAGGGAAACTTATTGAGATAGACGGAGAAAAAGAGATTGCCGCAATTTCCTCAGAGATTCTTTCACAAGTTAAATAATGCCTAAACCATTTGTTATTGGAATTACCGGAACATTTGGAAGCGGTAAAAGTACCGCCGCATCTTTTCTTTCAAGTCATTCCTACCATCAGATTTCTCTTTCATCATTTTTGGAAGAGGAAGCACAGAAAAGAAAAAAGAAAAGAATAACAAGACGTTTACTTCAAGACATAGGAAACGAATGGAGAGAAAAGTATGGGAGAGGAGTGCTTGCCAAAAAAGCTATTGAATATATTGAAAAATCAAGTAAAAGCCAGTTTGTTATAGATGGAATAAGAAACACAGGAGAAATTGAGGTCTTTAAAAAAGAGGCGGACTTTACTTTGATAGGAGTTATTGCAGATAGGCCCGTTAGGTTTGAGCGTTTAAAAAAAATTAAAAGACGTGAAGATTTGACTCCGGAACTTTTTTATAAATTAGACTGTAGAGATTTAGGATTAGGACAAAAAACAACAGGTTTACAAGTTGCGTTTTGTTTTTCTTTAGCAGACCACTTTCTAGAAAACAACGGAACACTTGAAGAGCTTCACAAAAAAATTGAGGCACTCGTTAAAAGTATAAGAAAATAATATGCAAAATGTCTATGTTTTAATTGGTCCTCCATTGTCTGGAAAGGAGACTCAAGGTGCGCTCCTTGAAGTTTCTTTAGGTGGAATTCCTAGATTCAGCATGGGCCATTTAATTAGAGAAGCAAGAAAAACTGACCCTGTTTTTGAAAAAGCATATCAAGAATACAGTATGCAGGGAAAACACCTGCCCAATGACATTAAGTTTCCATTAATGGCAGCTGAAATGGATAAAGCTATTTCAACTGGTTTTATTTTAGATAATTTTCCTGCCACAACAGAAGATATTCAATATCTTGAAAAATATCTAGTGGGGAAGGACCTAAAAATCCAATCTGTGATCTCTCTTTTTGTATCTGAAGATGAGATGAGAAGGCGTTTTGAGATTGCAAAGGAAAGAAGAGGGAGGGCAGATGATACATTTGACAATGTTCATGATAGACGTGAGATTCAGGACCATGATAGGGAGCCAGTTCTGGATCATTATAGAAATATTGGGCTTTTACAAGAAATAAGCGGAGAAGGAGATGTTGAGAAAGTACACGATGAAATTTTACGCGCTATTGGGAGAAACTAGTTTATGAAAAATATTAAAACGCAAGAACAGATTAACATTATGAAAGAGGCTGGTGGAATGCTTGGGCAAGTACTATTTGATACTCTTCAGATGATTAAACCTGGTGTAACTGAGCTTGATTTAGATTCATTTGCAGATAAAAGAATTCAAGAATTAGGGGGATTTCCTGGGTTCAAGAAAGTTCCCGGATATAAGCATGCTATTTGCGTTGCAACAAACGATGTCGTGGTTCACGGAATCCCAAAAAAAAGAACTCTAAAAGAGGGAGATGTTATAGGGGTTGATTGCGGTGTATATCTTGATGGATTCCACACTGATATGGCAGAAACTGTTGTGGTGGGAAAATCATCTGGGAAAAAAATTTATAATTTTCTGGATGCAGGTAAAAGAGCTATGTATGCCGGTATCAAACAAGCAAAACCAGAAAACAGAGTGGGGGATATTTCAAAAGCCATGCAAGACATTATAGAAGTTGAAGGAGGATATTCAGTTACTAGATCTTTGGTAGGGCATGGAGTTGGCCGTGAACTTCATGAAGACCCTCAAATTCCAGGTTATTTAACAGGGAAGATAGAAAAAACACCTAAATTGGAGGTTGGAATGACTATAGCAATAGAAATAATCTATAACATGGGTAAAAAAGACGTTGAGTATGAAGGGTCAGATGATTGGACTATAGTCACAAAAGACGGATCCTTATCTGGTGTTTTTGAGCGTACAATTGTAATTACAGAGAAAGGACCGGAGCTTATCACCTATTTTCCAGGAGAAACAATTTGAGCTTGATTTGAGGTCAGGCATCTGATAGAATATACAAACATGAAAGCTCTCTTAGGAGACTAAGAGAAGCTTTTTTGTCGTATAAGATGTCGCATCAGGGAAGTATAGAGATAGACGGAGTTGTAAAAGAAGTCTTGCCCAATACTCTTTTTAGAGTAGAGATAGAGGGTGGAAGGTTAGTTTTGTGTCATCTTTCGGGCAAAATGAGAATCCATTTCATTAAGATTTTGCCAGGAGATAAGGTAAGAATCGAGATGACACCATACGACAAAACTAAAGGAAGAATTACTTTTAGACATAGGAACTAATAAAAAAATGCGCGTTGCAGGAGTAAATATACCAGACGGAAAAAGAATCGATATTGCACTTACCTATATTTATGGAATAGGAAGGTCTAATGTGATTGCGGTTTTAGAAAAAGCTCAGATAGACCCTTCAAAAAGAACAAATGTTTTAACCGAGGAAGAAATAACAAGAATTCAAAAAGCATTAGATGTCATTAAGATAGAGGGAGATTTACGCGGGGAAATCTTTGAAGATGTAAAAAGACTTAAGAATATAAGTTCTTATAGGGGGTTAAGACATGCAAGAGGTCTTCCAGTTAGAGGTCAGAGAACTAGGTCTAACGCTCGTACAAAGAGAGGAAAGAGGGTTACAATTGGAGCAATTAAGAAAGAAGTTGCAGAAAAGATGGCAACAGCAGCAGCTAAAAAATAATAAAAATATATGGCTAAAGTAGCAGCAAAACCAACAGCAAAAGTAAAAAAAGCTAAGAAAGTAGTTACAACTACCGGAAGTGGAAGGGTTTATGTAAGCACCACATTTAACAATACAATTGTTACCGTAACAAATGAACGTGGTGATGCAATTTCCTGGAGCTCTTCAGGGAATATGGGCTACAAAGGAACCAGAAAATCTACTCCTTTTGCAGCAACACAAGCAGTTGACGAAGCATTAAAACGTGCAAAAGATACAGGTTTACAGTCAGTAGAGGTTTTTATAAAAGGTCCTGGTGTAGGGCGAGATGCAGCATTGCGTGCAATAAGAAATTCCGGACTTTCAATTGCAATGATTGCAGATGTTACACCTATTCCACATAATGGAACAAGACCTAAGAAAAAGAGAAGAGTGTAATAGTTTTTAAACATGGCAAGATACAAAGGACCAAAACATAGATTAGCAAGATTAGAAGGAGTGAACATTCTTGAAAAGACTTCTGCTTCCCTAGAAAGAAGACTTAACCTTATTCCTGGAATTCACGGGAAAAAAGGTAAAAGAAAGTCTTCTGAGTATGGATTGCAGCTTAGAGAGAAGCAAAAACTTAAAAGGATTTATGGACTCTTAGAAAAACAATTTAGAAAGTACGTTCAAGAAGCTCAAACTAAGAAGATTAACACTGAAGATGCACTTATCCAGCTTCTTGAAACAAGATTAGATAATATTGTTTACAGATTGGGATTTGCAAAATCCCGTTTTCAAGCACGTCAATTTGTTTCTCATAAACACGTTTTAGTAAACGGTAAAAAAATAAATATCCCTTCTTATCAAGTAAAAGAAGGAGATACTGTGACAATTGATCCTGCAATTACCAAAATCCAAGAGGAAAAAGAGGAGTATGCAACACTTTCCTATGTAGCTCGTAAAAAGGACTCTGGAAAGGTAATTTCCCTTCCAAACAGAGAAGAAATAGCAAATCCTGTGGATTATCAATTGGTTATTGAATTTTACTCGAGATAGTAGTAGAATATAACTATAGGAAGCCTGCACTGGCAATATAGCCATTGAGTGACAGGCTTCAATTCTTGTCTTATACGCACTTATGATAAAACCAACATTTAAAGTAGCAGAAGAAGTTATCTCAGCGGACTATTCACGCTTTGTTTTTGAACCACTTGAGCCAGGCTTTGGAAATACTTTGGGAGTCGCTTTAAGACGCGTTCTTCTTACAGGAATTGAAGGAGCAGCAGTAACCTCAGTTAAAATTAATGGTGTTAAGCACATGTTCTCAACTCTTCCAGGACTCAAAGAGGATGTAATTGAGTTAATTCTCAACGTTAAAATGCTTAGAGTTAAGATGAGCGATGTTAAGAAGGAAGCAAAGCTTGTTTTAGAAGTATCCGGACCTAAAGAAGTTACTGCAAAAGACATTGAAACCACTGATGGCGTTGAAATCATTAATACAGATCTTTATCTTGGTTCACTTTCAGATAAGAAAGCAAAACTTGAGATGGAAATGACTGTTGAGAAAGGTCTTGGGTATTCTCTAGCTGAAGAAAGAAAGATCTCCACTATTGGAGTAATTCCTGTAGATGCAATCTTTTCACCAGTTGTAAAAGTTAATTATAAAGTTGAACAAACTCGTGTAGGAAGACAAACAAACTATGACAAATTAGTTATGGATGTTTGGACAGACGGAACTATTGCTCCTTCTATAACCCTAGAACAAGCAACAAGGATTTTAGTTTCCTACTTTATGAGAGTTTATGAACAAGATGAAGATGTGGTAATGGAACAAATGACCGTTTCTCCAAAAGTTTCAGATGAAGTTATGAAAATGACCGTAGATGAATTAGATCTTCCTACTAGAATCTATAATTCATTAAGAAATGCTGGAATTGAAACAATAGGACAACTTTTGACAACTCCTAAAAAAGAACTTATGAATTATAGAAATCTTGGAGCAAAATCCCTTTCTGTAATTGATGAAAGTCTTAAAGAAAAAGGGATAGATTTTTCGCTGTAAAGATAATCATCTGTCCTAAAATTTCGGTTTGAAACACATAATCATGCGTCTTAACCGACGCATTTTTTAAAGCCTAAATAAACATGAGGAAGAGAGTATTTGGTAAAAAATTAAAAAGGACAACGAATCAGCGTAAAGCACTTTTTAAGAGCTTAACAAACGCGTTGGTTTTGTCTGGAAGAATTAAGACAACTGAAGCAAAAGCAAAAGCTGTTAAAGGTGAAATTGAAAAATTAGTAACAAAGGCGAAAAAAGAAGAAAAGGATGCTATGAGAATTCTTCAAAAGAGTGTAAGTCTTAAGACGGCTGAAAGGTTAATAAAAAATGTTGCGCCGGTTTTTAAAAACAGACCAGGGGGATACACTAGAATTATTAAAATAGGCAATAGAACAAAGGATAATGCTCCAATGGTAATCCTAGAATTCGTTGAAAAAATTGAAATAACAACTATCGATTCAAAAAGATCAGAGAAAACAGCAGCAAAGAAAGTCAATGTAAAAGAATCTGCTGTAAAAGTAAAAGAGAAAACAGCAAAAAAAGTTTCAAAGAAGAAATAAGCGAAGCTTGCGACTTCGTCTAAAGCGAAGCTTGCGACTTCGTCTAAAGCGAAGCTTGCGACTTCGTCTAAGGAAGAGCTTTCGGAGTTCGTTACAGTGTAAACTAAAACAATTTGATAAAATTATAATATGCAGAAATTAACAAAACCAACAAAAAGTAAGGAAATAATTAGAAATTGGCACCAAGTAGACGTGGATGGTGTGATTTTAGGAAGAAGCGCAACTAAAATAGCTGGGCTTCTTATGGGAAAAAGCAAGTCTTACTTTGCTAAAAACTTAGACTGCGGAGATTACGTAGTTGTAACAAATGCTGCTTCTGTAAAAGTAACTGGACAAAAAGAGAAAAATAAAGTATATACAAGATACTCTGGATATCCAGGAGGACTGCATTCTGCAAGACTTGAGGAAGTAAGAGCAACCAAGCCTACTGAAATAGTAAGGCATGCAGTTTCAGGAATGCTTCCAAAAAATAAATTAAGAGAACAAATGTTAAAAAGACTTTTTATATATCCAGGATTAGAAAATCCTTACTCTGAGAAATTCACTAAATAATATGGCAGAAGAAGTAAAAAAAACACATAATAAATCTTTTACCTACGCTGTAGGAAGAAGAAGAGAAGCGGTTGCACGTGTAAGACTCTATGATCCAGCATCTGGAAAAGTAGAGGTTTTTGGTGAGGAAAGAAAAAGAGGAGACGTTATTATTAACAAAAAACCTATCTCAGAATACTTCAGAATTACTTCTTTTGGACCTAGATATAAAAGACTTTTAGATGTTGCAGATGTTAATGGAAAATATATAATTTCTGCAAGAATTGTAGGCGGGGGATTAAATGGTCAGCTAGAAGCTTTTCTTCATGGTGTAGCAAGAGTACTAGATACTATGAACAAAGATGAATTCCACAAAAAACTTTCAGACGCAGGATATTTAACCAGAGACCCTAGAACCAGAGAAAGAAGAAAGGTTGGAAACGCAGGTAAAGCTAGAAGAAAGAAGTCATCTCCAAAGCGTTAAAGGTTATACTCCATGTCGTCTATTGCAGCAATAGTTTCCGGAAAGATTTTTTTAGCTTCATTCTCAGCCCATTTTCTATCATCTAAAGAAGTATAATTGTTAGCTCCAAAATGGTTAAGGATTAATTGTTTTACGTTTGACTCTTTAGCGAGTGTAGCAGCTTGAAACGGATCAAAATGTCCCCAAACATCTGGGTTTTCTATTTTTTTAGTGTTACATTCACAAATTAAGAGGTCAACGTCTTTTGCAAGTTCACGAGCCTGGTCAGTAAGGCCGCAATCTCCAGTGTATGCAATTATTTTTCCTTCTAGCTCTATTCTATATCCATGATCTATATATGCATGATGTTGTTTTATTGCTGCTACATTAAAAGGAATTTCTTCTTCAGAAATTTCATGAAGTCTTATTTTGTATTTTAAATTATAAATATTTTCTGGTTTTGTCTGGTAACCTACAGTGAAAGGAATATTTACAAGAGTATTAAAATCTTTTAGTCTTCCTTTACCCACATACACATCAATTCCCTGTTTAAAACTAAACTTGTTTAGAGTGTGTAGTCCTGAAACGTGGTCAATATGAAAATGGGAGATGAAAAGAGATATAGGTTTGTTTTCTGTAATATAATTGTCGAGCTTGTAAATGCCGTTTCCCGCGTCAAAAATCACATACCTATCCTTACTATCAATTAAAATACATGGTGTGTTTCCAGTGGGCGTTGTATACCATCCATTTGTTCCCAGAAAAATAACCTTCATATATTCTCTTTTAAAACTTTGTTTATTATATCAAACGAAAACCCTCTAGACTGGAGGAGCCTTCCCATTTTATTCCTATATTCTATTTTAGATAAGTTCTGGTATAAATGTTTTTTTCTTTCTACAAAATCCTTTGCAGTCTCTAAATCATTCAAAGAATTTTCTTTTAACTCTGAAATAGTTTTTTCATCAAGCCCTTTTTGTTTTAGTTCATAAGAAATAAGGTATGAACTTTTGCCTTTTTTCTGTCTATTTCTGATAAGACTTTCCCCAAATGTTTTATCATTTAAAAATTTTAGGTCAGTTAATTGCCGAACAATATCTTGAATGACGTTTTGATTAAATTTTTTCTTTGCTAAATAATCTTTTAATTCTTTTGTGCTTCTAATTCTAAGATTTAAGTATCGTAATGCAAGATTAAATGCTTTTTTGTGATCTTCGGAAGAATTATTCGAGGGCTGGTTCATTTTCTTTTTCTGTTTCTTCTACACCTACTGCTATCATTGGCTTATTCTCCTTTGATTTTACCATGACTTCATCAACTATTTTTTTAGCAATGTCCTTGTGTTCAGTAAGATATTCTCTTGCAGCTTCACGTCCTTGACCGAGCATTAAATCTCCGTAGCGCAAAAATGCACCGGATTTTTGAATTACTCCAGTTTCTATCCCAACGTCTAAAATATTTCCTTCTCTTGAGATTCCAATTCCTCCTAGAACATCAAATTCTGCAACCCTAAATGGAGGAGAAACTTTATTTTTAACAATTTTTACCCTAGTTCTGTTTCCAATTACTTTATCCCCGTCTTTTAATGATTCAATTTTTCTGGTGTCAAGTCTTACAGAAGCATAAAACTTAAGAGCCATTCCTCCCGGGGTTGTTTCAGGATTTCCAAACATAACTCCAATTTTCTGTCTTAACTGATTTGTAAAAATAACTATGGTTTTACTCTTTGAGATAACTGCTGTTAGTTTTCTTAATGCCTGAGACATAAGCCTTGCCTGCATTCCCATGACTGAATCTCCCATCTCTCCTTCTATTTCAGCTCTTGGAACTAACGCAGCAACTGAGTCAACCACTATTACATCAACTCCTCCAGACCTAATTAGTTGTTCGGTAATTTCCAGCGCTTGTTCTCCAGTGTCTGGTTGAGAAATTATAAGATCTTCTAACTTTACCCCAATTGTTTGAGCCCACATAGGGTCTAGAGCATGCTCAGCATCAATAAATGCTGCAATTCCTCCGCGTTTTTGCGCTTCCGCGATAACTGATAAACAAAGTGTAGTTTTTCCAGACGCTTCAGGTCCAAAAATTTCTACTATGCGCCCCCTTGGAAGTCCTCCTACGCCTAACGCTAGGTCTAATGCTAAAGATCCTGTGGGAATAACCTCTACTGCCATTTTTTCTGCTGCGTCTCCAAACTTCATAATAGAACCTTTTCCATATTGACGTTGGATTTGTTCCATTGCCATATTAATTGCTGCGAGTCTTTGAGAAGAAGAGGATGAAGGATTTGCTTGCGCGCTCGTGTCTACTGGTGTTTTAGCATGTCTGCCCATAGTAAAACCATTCTAGCATTTTTCGTATATATTTCAACTACATCAAAACAGTGCACTCAGTGACTCTGAGCTTAAAGTTTGATAAAATCTTGTAAGAATTTTAAATTCTAAATATTTTCGGGGTGTAGTTTAACGGTAAGCAAAGCTTGCCGTCAAACTACAAAACAATTGGAATATTAACGGGGTGTAGTTTAACGGTAGAATGCGCGGCTGGGGGTCGTGCGGAGAGAGTTCAATTCTCTCCACCCCGACACATGAAGTGGAAATGGTCAATACTTTTTTATTCTACACTTTTAGGGGTAGGAATTTTTCTGTTTTTACAAAAATATAATCCTTGTGATCATCCTCTTTCCTATAGAATTGGATCTATAGATCCTAAGTTTAATTTATCTCAAGAAGACGTTTTGAAAGATACAGAATCCGCAACAGAGGTTTTTAGCAACGTAGCAAACAAATCTCTTTTTACCTACTCGGACTCCGCATCTTTAACTGTTAATTTTGTCTATGATAAAAGGGCTGAGTTGGATACTAAAATAAATAATCTTCAAAACCAGGTAAGTGATCAAGGAAAAAGCCTTAAGCAGCAGATAAATGATTATGAATTTGAATCCGCAAAGTTTCAAGAAAAAATAACAGAATTTAAGACTAAAGTTGAAGCTTATAATAAGGAAGGCGGAGCACCGCCTGATGTTTACGATAGTTTAGTGCAAGAGCAGAAAAGTCTTAGGGAAGAAGCAAATTCCTTAAATGCATGGGCAGACAAATTAAATCTTTCTACAAAAGAATACAATCTAAATGTTTCTAATCTAAATAACGATACTGCTAGGTTTAATGATGAAATTACTCAACGTCCTGAAGAGGGACAATATAATTCTCAAAAAAATACAATCACATTATACTTTGCAAGTAATCATGAGGAATTAGTCCATACGCTAGCTCATGAATTTGGGCATGCATTGGGGATGGATCATGTAGATGATCCGAAAGCAATAATGTATCCTTATTCCACAGAGAGCATTACTCCTACCGACGAAGACATAAATGAACTTGCATCAGTTTGTAAGCCAGTACCTTTGGCAATACATCTAGCCAGAACATTTGATGTTTGGTTAGCTGTAAATATTTTTCCCCACATTCAAGAAGTAGCCCATAAATTTATAAACTAATCCTTTCTGCTATACTTCAATTATGGTCCCAAAAGTTCTTATTCTTACGGCGTCATATGGATCTGGGCATGTTGTGGCGGCTCAAGCAATAGCTGAAATATTTAGAGATAAAGGAATAGAGCCGGTACTGTTTGATTTAGTTGAAAAAGGTGGAAAGGCGGAGAAAAGTGCTGCAAAGTTTTATGAGTTTTTAATGAAGCGTGGTCATTTTGTGTGGAAAATATTTCATGACAACATTATGCCTATAAGAAAAGGCAGGTCAATTAGAAGGATTTATTCTTATTTATATAATAATAAATTTGATCATGAAATTGAAAAAATTAACCCTGATATTATTGTCTCATGTATGGATACAACTTCTTTAATGGCTTCTTGGTACGCCAAAAAACATCAAAGTGTAAAGATATACACTGTAATTACTGACTATGTGGCACATCCCTTATGGGTTTGGGAAAACATGAATGGATATTTTGTAGGTGCACAAAATACGCGAGACTACTTAATAAATCATGGTATAGAAAAGGAAAAAATTCATATCACAGGAATTCCTGTAAGAAAACAATTTCTGAAAAGTATGACTAAGGAAGATGCACGAATTAGGCTGCATATTCTACAAGACAGAACGGTTCTTCTTATTTCCGCCGGAACCTTCAGCTCCGTTCCGGTTGAAAAAATTCTCAAAGAAATTTCTTTATTTAAAGATATGTATGTAATATTTCTATCAGGAAGTAAAAAGGCTAATGTTTTATTTTTAGAGGAACTACTTAAAAGATATAGTATTGCAGGAGAAGTAATTTCATATGCGGAAAATATGGAGGAATTAATGACGGCATCAGATTTATATATTTCAAAAGCTGGAGGTTTGAGCGTAGCTGAATGTTTTGTAGAAAAACTTCCTGCAATTTACGTGCACAATTTTCCAGGACACGAAATAGGAAACGCAAAATATGCAGTATCATGCGGTGCCGCAATTATTGCAGAAAAAAATAACGTAAAACAAAGAATTGAATCTTTGTTAAAAAATACGGCAGAACTTCAAGCTTTAAGCAGGAACGCTGGAAAAGCAGCTAAACCAAATGCTTCAACTGAGATAGTAAATTTTATTCTAAACATTCCTTAAGAAGCTTGACAGACATGATAAAGAAAGTTACTATAAAATAAGCGTATTAAGAATAGGGGAAGCTATATGAATATCTTCAGCCCAAAAGGTTTTCTTCAGATTGCAGGCATTCTCTTTTTTATTTTAGCAATATTAACAGTAGTAGGGGTATTAGGTCCAACCCCAGATAGAAGCATCTTTGGAACCTTCTGGTGGTTTGATTTTAAAGAAACCGCATTATTAGGATTGTTGGGTATTGTTTCTTTGTTTGTGCAATTTTTATTTCCGGCTATGTGGCAACGGTATTTTGTTGTTTTAGTAGGAATACTGAGTGTCATTGCGGGAATTTACAATTTTATGGGTAATAATATAAAACTTTTTGGAATGAACCTGGAATCTCCTGCTGATTTAATATTTCTACTGTTAGTAGGCGCTTGGGCATTATATGCGGTTTATGGTAACGCAATTGGAAGAAGTAATAAGAATAAGAATCAATAAACCTTATCTAAAAGGTTAAAGATGAATGTCGTCCTTCAGCCCTCGGGCTTCAGGATCATTCTTTTTTCTTTATATTATTCAAAAAGACAGAAAAAAGAATGGAGGTGATTCAAATGAAAGCTGTAGAAATGATAGGATGGGTTTTAGTAGTTGTAGGTGCACTTAACTGGGGACTTATTGGTGTTGGAATGTTAATGGGCGGATCAGGTTGGAATGTAGTTATGATGGTTCTAGGATCCATGCCAACAGTTGAAGCGGTAGTTTATGTATTAGTCGGACTCGCAGGTTTGTGGATGGTTTGGGCTAAACTTTCTGCAAAGAAGTAAGTTCTATTTTTAGAAAGTGTTTTTTTGGAAAACCGCATGAGTTTTCTTGCGGTTTTCCTGTTTTCTATATGAAAGATTTAATTTCAAAAAAATGTGTACCGTGTGAAGGAGGGGTTCCGCCTTTTACCCCTTCTCAAATTAACGAATATAAAGAAGAAATTTCTCCAGAATGGGAAGTAATAGAAGACAATCATAAACTATCAAGAAAATTTAAATTTGATGATTTCTTAACGGCTATGGATTTTGTAAATAAAGTCGCGGATATTGCAGAAGAAGAACAGCATCATCCTAACATAGAAATTTTTTACAACATTGTGAAGTTAACACTCTGGACTCATGCAATAGCAGGACTTTCTGAAAATGATTTTGTAATTGCTGCAAAAGTAGACGCTCTTTAAGTTTTTCTTGAAACCGTTTTCTTAACTGCTTCTTTAATACTGGGAATATCCATATGAAATCTAGTTAAGAGTTCTTCAGGCTTTCCTGACTCTCCAAAAACATCTTTTAACCCCACGCGTTCTAGTGGAGTTGGTGAATTTTCTGCAAAAACTTCAGACAACAGTCCCCCTAAGCCACCGGCTACCTGATGATCTTCAACACTCACTGCACATCCTGTTTTTTTAACAGATTCCAAAACGGTTTCCACATCAAGCGGTTTAATAGACGCAACATTAATTACTTCGGTTTGTATTCCTTCTTCTTCTAATTCTTTTGCCGCAAGTAACGCATAATAAAGCATATATCCAGTTGCAAAAATAGAAGCCGTAGGATTATCAGAAATCCAATAGGTATAAGCTTTCCCTTCTTCAAATGGCGTTTCAGAAGTAGTAATAATTGGAGTTTTATCTCGAGTATACCTTAGGTAAACAGCACCGGTAATATTTCCTGCAAGAATCGTTGCTTTTTCTGCTTCTACAGCATCGCATGGAACAAAAATCTTAATCTTAGGCCAAACTCTAGTTATTGCAATGTCTTCAGTTGCCTGGTGTGTTGCTCCATCAGGTCCAGTCATAAGGCCTGCATGATGTCCTGCAATTTTTGCATTAGATTCGTTATAGACTATAGTGGTTCTTATTTGTTCCCAGTTTCTTCCCGGAGAAAATGTTGCGTAGGAAGAAAAGAAAGGAATTTTTCCGCTTACACCTAATCCTGCAGCAACAGCTGCCATATTTTGTTCTGCAACCCCTACTTCTATAAATCTTTCAGGGAATTTTTTTGCAAAGCCTTCTGCTTTTGTAGATTCAGTAAGATCTGCGGAAAGCGCAACTACATTAGGATTAGTTTCTCCTAATTTTTCAAGCCCCTTCCCATATCCAGACCTGGTTGCATCGCGTTCACACTCTTTATCAAATAGCTTAGGATTTAGTTTTAAGTTAGGATTTAACATACTTTTTAGAATTGCTGCAAAGTTATTGATGCTCGGAATCAATCTTTCCCTGCAAGGTTCTTAATTCGTCCAAAGCTTTTTTTGCTTCCTCTTTATTTGGTGGTTTTCCGTGCCACGTGTATTCATTTTCCATAAAGTCTACACCTTTTCCTGGAATGGTGTGCGCAATTATCATGGTTGGTTGTTGGTGAATGGTACGTGCTTCCTGGACAGCCTCAATAAATCCTCTTATGTTATGTCCATCCACCTCAAAAACCTTCCAGTTAAATGCTTCATATTTATAACGTAATGCTTCTAGCGGCATAATGTCTTCTGTCATTCCGTCAATCTGAATATTATTTCTATCCATAACGGCTGTTACGTTATCTAGTTTATATTTACCTATAAGCATGACCGCTTCCCAAATGTTCCCCTCCTGGTGTTCACCATCAGAAGTAAGACAGTAAACTTGGTGTTTTTTACCATCCATTTTTGCCGCCAAAGCCATTCCAGCCGCTTGAGAAAGTCCTTCGCCCAACGGGCCAGATGTGTTTTCAATTCCCGGAAGAACCGTTCTGTGAGGATGTCCTTGAAGCCTACTGCCTAATTTCCTTAAAGTTTTTAGTTCTTCCACAGGAAAATATCCAGCACGCGCCATGGTGGCGTATAAAACAGGGCAGATATGTCCATTTGAGAGAATGAGCCTGTCGCGATTGTCTAGTAAAGGATTTTTTGGATCGTGGTGAAGTATATGAAAGTAAAAAGAAGTAAAAATATCTGTCATTCCTAGGGGTCCAGCTGAGTGACCACTGCCTGCCTCAAGAAGCATGCTTATGATAAGTTGCCTAATTTCATTTGCAATACCTTCTAGTTCTACTACCTTATCGTCGTGGATGGGGTCAATCATTTTAGAATTTGTATACTATGAATAAATCTGATACGTTGCTGGGAAGTCTTCCGGTTTCTATTCCGTCCTCTGTCTTCTCAAAAAAATCTAAACTGCTATTTGATTCAAGCGCTTCTTTAATATTTATATGTAATTCTGCCGCTTTTTTCTTTGTTTCAGTGTCTCCTAATGCTCCCGCATGATGGGAATTATCCCACCCGTCAGAGTCAAAGGAGCAAATAATAGTTTTTTCATCAATATTTTCTAAGGCTCCTAAAACTACCTCCTGATTGCGCCCACCAGCTCCTCCGCCAGTTACTTTTACGGTAGTTTCTCCACCCGCAAGAAGAATAGAATTTGGATCAGTATTTTTTATTAATTCTCCTGCGGCTGTTTTTGCTTCATGTTCAAACTTATCAGAAAAAATTTTTACCCCAATTCCCATTTCTTTTGCTTTTTCATGCATTGCAGACAGTGCAGTATTATTTGAAAGGACTATAATGTTGTGAACGTTTCTAAAAATAGATTCATCTTTTGGTGTTTCATGAAGAGCATCTTTTATAAATGGAAGAGTTTCTTCAAGCTTAAACTCTGTAATAATTTTTTCTGCATCTGTAATAGTTGTGGGGTCAAGTGTTGTGGGAGCAGATGCAATAACAGAAAGATCATTTCCGGGAACATCTGAGAAGATCATTGACGCAACTTTTGCAGGAAATAATCTTTCAGCAAGTCCTCCACCTTTTACTTCTGACAGATGTTTTCTTACCATATTCATTTGTGAAATGGTCGCACCAGACTTTAATAATGCCTTATTCACTTCTATTTTTTGATCCAAAGAAATTTTGTGTGGGGCAACAAGCATAGCGGAACCGCCTCCGCAAATTACAACGAGCACCAAATCCTTTTCGGTTAACTGTAGAGTAGCAATACGCTTCAAGAGCGCCTGGGTAAAAGCTGCGTTTATAGTAGAAGGAAGCGGGTGCGTTCCCTGAGTAAAGTGAATTTTTGTAAAAGTTTCAGGATTTGTATCTATCACATGTCCTTCGGTTAGCTTTTCTCCCAGTTGTTCTTCAATTATCTTAGAAATTCCCGCGCTTCCCTTACCAAACCCTATGAGAAAGATCCTATTGTAATCTGGTAAATTAAACTCTTGATCCGCAATTTTTAAAGAATTATCTGAAAGATGGAAATTATGATCCATAACATGCTGAGGCTGAATGCTTTCAAAGGCAGCTTCTAGAAGATCTAGTACCACTTTTCTTTGTGGAGTCTTAGAAAGTACATCAATGTTTTTAATGTAGGGCATGGAATAAGTGTATCAGAATTAAAGAAGATTTTGGAGTGTTACTTGCCGCCTTTGCCTTTTTGCCAGGGGACGGAGGTTAAAATCTTCTCATACATATCTTTTTTCATATCATAATGTAAAACACTTAATTCTTCTTCATTTGGATTTCTGTCCTGAAACTCTACATATGGAATTTCAGTAATAACAGCAAGAGGAGTTTGTTCATTTGCTTCTCCCATCTCTAAAACTGCCGCAGAGGATAGCGCATCAGAAACATTTACCTGGGTAATTTCAAGTTTTTTGCCAAAGATATCAGGTGTCCCAATTTTATTGTTAAGCGCTTTGAATCCACTGTGGGCTATAGAAGCACCAGTTATTCCCCACCTCAGCATAGTAGATTTGCTATCAGTAATAATAATTCCAACATTTTTTAGTTTAAACTTTTTCTTAAAATATTCTCTTATTTTATTTGCAGAATCTTGTGGGTTTTGAGGCCATAAAACAAGATTTCCATTACTGTTTGACTCATCAATTCCAGCTGTTGCAACAAGCATATTGTCTTTTATGGTTAAATAAACATTATATTGATTAGATTCTTTCGGTAAAAAAAAGTCCGCCTCTTGTTTTACCAATTCATCTTTACTTATTGAGTTTTGTACTATTCTTCCTTCACAGATCGCAATAATCTTAGAAGTAACTGCAATAACAGAATTTTCCTCGATCTTTGTCAGGTATGTATCTAAAATATTAAGAATATCTTTGTCCTTTTGGGTAATTTTGTGTGTTTTTATAGCGGTTACTTTCATAGCTTTGTATTATATCTGATTGACTATAAATTCGCGAATTTGATATAATATCTCTGCGCACGAAATTGCGAGAAATTATGAGTTGCACTGTCAGCACCATATCTTCAATAAAAAACCTTTAAAGAGGTTTTCTTCGTGTGCCGCAAAGATGTCAAATCAAAAATCAGTAGATCAAATTAGACAAGAGTATCTTGAAAAGCTTGAAAAAGTGAGCGGATTATCCCGTGATCAGGCAAAACAAGAGCTTATTTCTGAGGTGGAAAAAGACTCTCATGAAGAAATTGCAAAA
>CAZQIA010000006.1:0-21518 GCA_964593215.1 uncultured Gammaproteobacteria bacterium | reverse complement strand
ATCGCAAAAAATTCTCTTCATGTTGGTGCTGCCGGACTAGGCTATCTTTATGCATCTGCTGGTCTGGGAGCTATTGTTTTCAATTTTATGGTTTCTTCATTTTTGATACGGGTAGGGGCTACTTTTTTTATAGTATTTGGAACAATTCTTTTTCCTCTTTCTCTTTTTGGATTTACATATACTACGAGCATGTATGTTGCTCTTCCTTTCCTTTTCTTTTCTGGCGTAGGACTTCTATCATGCTTTGCTGTTATGAATACCAGTATTCAGCACGCTGTAGAAGACTCATTCAGAGGAAGAGTTCTTAGTATTTATATCCTTGCGTTTGTGGGGCTTTTTCCGGTGGGAAATTTTGAGATTGGGTTTGTTTCGGAGAATTTTGGACCGCAGAACGCCATTAGATTCGGCGCTGTGATTGTAATACTAGCGGGAATTTTATTTTACCTTTCAAGAAATAAAAGAGAAAAGTTGCAGGAAGAATACGATAGTAGAAAAGATGAGCAGATACCTCAAGGGGTTTTGTCTCAAGGAGAATGGTAGTGTTTTATCCAGTAAAGACTAATTGACAGCAAACTTCTTTGCCCCGTACACTTATTGGTAGGTTGCTTGAAAGGAGGTGATAGATTAGTGAATAGTAAGCTTGTTCATCAAATAACGTATCTTCTTGTAATTGTAGGTGCAGCAAATTGGGGACTTGTTGGTCTTTTGAATTTCAATCTAGTTAACGTGATTTTGGGCTCAGTTCCTATGCTGGAAAAATTAGTGTACGTGCTTGTAGGAGTATCAGCAGTTTATGATATTGCTCTTATGCACAAAGGGTACTGCATGTACTGCTCTGGAAAAAAGAAGTAGTTATCCTTGACTCTTTACAAGATTCTCAATTTTTTCATTGAAGTCTTTTGAGTTCTTGCATTGCATTAAAGATGCACGTATTTCTGATGCGTCTTGAAAGTTATTTATGTATGCCTTGCAAAATTTTTTCATTATCTCAAAATTCTTTTCTTTGCCCCATGTTTTTTCATATAAAGAAGCATGCTTTTTAAGAAGCTTAAGTCTTTTTAATACGGTTATTTCTTCAGTATCTTTACTAAATACACAAGGATTATAGAGCATTCCGCGTCCAATCATGATTCCATCCACTTTATATTTTTCTGCTATTTCAAGTCCTTGTTTTCTTGACAGGATATCTCCGTTTGCAACAATGACGGTTTCAGGAGAAATTTTATCTCTCAAATTAACAACTTTTCCAAACTCTTCAAAATGAGCAGGAACCTTAGACATTTCTTTTGCAGTTCTTGCGTGAATTGTTAATGCCGCCGGATGTAAAGACAGCAAATATCCAATCCATTCATCAGTTTGAATTTTAGAAAACCCTATTCTTGTTTTTATAGAAACAGGAAGATTTTCTCCACCATTTTTTGCTGCGTTATATAATAAGCCTGCTAGCTTAGGGTTGTTAATAAGAGCTGAGCAGCAACCATTTTTAACAACATCTTTAACCGGACAACCCATGTTTATGTCTATTCCGTCATATCCTCTTTTTCTTAGGATTTCTGATGCTTTTATGTAGTTTTCTTCATTATTTCCCCAGATCTGGCCAATGATAGGTGTTTCAACAGGGGTAAATTGAAGACGTTGTTCTATATACGCAGAGTTTCCGTTTACTATTCCGTCCACATTTGTAAATTCACTAAAGTACAGGTCCGGTGCTCCAACGTAATTTAGAATCTGTCTAAAAACTGAGTCTGTTACATCTTCCATGGGAGCCTGGACAAAAAAAGGCTTTGGAAGACGCTGCCAAATATGTTTCATTGTAGAATTATACTTAAAATACTGTTAATTTCCAATAAATAAGTATTTGTACATGTCTTTAACTCTGTGTTATAGTAAGCCGTAGAATTATAATATGGAAAATGAAATTATAAAACTAAAAAAGGAAGTAGAAAAAATTAAGGAAAGAAACAGACGGGTAGAGGAAGATAAAGCGTGGGAAACTTCCTGGGCAAGAAAGATCTTTATAACTTTCTCAACTTATATAATCGTCGTAGTTTTCATGATAGTGATGCAGGAAGACAAGCCGTTTTTAAAATCACTTGTGCCTGTTTTGGGATATATTTTGTCTTCAGTTTCCTATGGTGTTGTGCGGTCATGGTGGCTTAAACGGATTTAAGAGTTAATTTATAGCATTTAAATCTTTAAAAAGTGTATAATAATTTTTAAATGGAGGAAAAAAAGCTTTTATTAATAGTAGACGATGACAAGGCGTTTGCTGACCAGCTTTATGAGAAAGCTCAGAAGGCCGGATTTAATGTTCATGTTGCTGCATCAGGAAAAGAGGCATTAGATTTTATTGCAGATCATACTGTTGATTTTATTATCCTGGACTTTATCATGCCGGAGATGGACGGGTATACGTTTTACCATATATTAACCCATGATATGAGAAAACAAATTCCTGCGGTTGTACTAACAGCACTTTCAAGACTGGATAGTTCGAAAGAAGGACCTAAAATATTTGAAAAGTCAGAAACTGACCTTGATGAGCTTATGAATCATGTTAAGGAAACATTAGCACAAAAGAGTGAGGAGTAAGTATGGAAGGAAAAAAGAAGATCCTTGTGGTAGATGATGATGTTAAGTACTCCGCTGAACTTGCTGATAAAATACGAACTGCCGGTCTAGACGTGTTTATTGCACGTTCTGGCAAAGAAGCGTTGGATTATATTTCTGAAAATACTGTAGATTTTATTATTCTAGACTTTATTATGCCGGAGATGGACGGGTACACGTTTTATCACATATTAACTCATGATATGAGAAAACAAATTCCGGCAATTATTCTCACAAGCTTAAAAGGAAATCAGGACAAAAACCAGGATCTTGAGGTTTTTGTAAAACCCGATACTGATTTGGGAGTTTTAGTTGATAAAATAAAAAGCCACCTTGAGACTCATCCCGCCTAAGTATTTTCATGTTAGACAATCTTTTAGTTGAGGTATTGTCCTTCAAAAATTCTAAGAAAGCCGTTAATTTATCGCGTTTTTTTAAAACCGGAAAAGGTGAATATGGGGAGGGTGACTTGTTTTACGGATTAACTGTTCCAGAGTCAAGAAAAATTGCGCTTAAATATAATGATCTTCTTCTATCCGATGTTAAAAAGCTTTTGACGTCAAGAGTTCATGAAGAACGACTTATTGGGTTATTAATTCTTGTATCTAAATATAAAAAAGGAGATGAGACCATGAAAAAAAAGATTTTTGACTTTTACATTTCAAATACAAAGGGAATTAATAATTGGGACCTTGTAGATTTAACCGCGCCTAAAATTGTCGGAGATTATTTACTAGATAAAGACAAATCCATTCTTGAAAAACTTGCACGCTCTGAAAATTTGTGGGAACGCCGAATTGCAATTATTGCCACATTTCAATTTATTTGTTTAGATAGAAATTATGATGCAACTTTTAAGATTGCAAATCAATTACTTTCTGATAAACATGACCTTATACAAAAAGCCGTAGGTTGGATGTTAAGAGAAGTTGGGAAGCGTATTTCGGAAGAAAGGGAGAGAGTGTTTCTTGATGCGCATTATAAAAACATGGGAAGAACCGCATTGAGATACGCAATAGAGCGGTTTCCTGATGAATTGAGGCTAAAATACATGAAGGGAGATATAAAATGAAAAAATATAAAATAGGGCTCGTAATTGGGAGGTTTCAGCCATTTCATCTAGGACATAAATACGTTATTGAGAAAGCATTAAAAGTATGTGAAAAAATTTATATAGGAATAGGAAGTTCTCAGATTTTTGATGAAAGAAATCCGTACAGTACTGAAAAAAGAAAAGAGTTTCTAAATGCTTTCATTGAGAACGAGGGCATTAGAGATGGAGTTATCGGTATAGTAACAACAGAGGATGTTGCAGATGATGATGAGTGGTTTGCAGATCTTATTAAAAAAATTCCAGGAACAGAAGTTGTGATAGGAGACAACGAATGGGTAAATGGGATATTTGAAAGGCACGCAATTCCAGCGCTAAGAATAGGGTATTATAAACGAAACATTCTTGAGGGAACAAAAATTAGAAAAAGTATGCAAGAGAAAAAACCATGGAAAAAACGTGTTCCTGAATATTTAATTTCCCACATAGAGAAAGATAAGGAGTAAAATAAGTCTATGAACTGGTTATTTTTTGCTATACTTTCAAGCGTGTTTGCTGCGTTGACAGCAGTTCTTGCAAAAATAGGTATTAAAAATATTGACTCCAACCTTGCTACCGCAATAAGAACGGTGGTAATTCTTATATTTTCCTGGGGAATAGTATTTTTCACCGGCGCGCAAAGAGGGATGAATACGCTTTCCAGATTTTCTTTACTTTTCTTAGTCCTTTCAGGAGTTGCAACGGGGTTATCTTGGCTTTTTTATTTCAGAGCACTTCAAATAGGCAAAGCTTCTCAAGTTGCGCCTATAGATAAATTCTCGCTTGTTCTCACAATAATTTTTGCAGCTGTTTTTTTATCAGAAAAAATAACTTGGCCTATTGGAGTTGGTGTGCTTCTTATAACCGCAGGTACACTTCTTATTGCATTTGTAAAATAACATGGCAAAAGACACCTCTTTTTACCAGTATGTTCTAGGTGATTTATTCTCTGAAATATTGGGAATTTCTTCGCGTTCTATGTTTGGCGGATATGGGTTTTATTATCATGGGAAAATTTTTGCGATAATAGCAGACGGAAAACTGTATTTTAAGGTTGGGGATGGGAATAGAAAGGATTTTGAACGGTTTGGATCTTTGCCCTTTAGGTACAAAGGTCACAACGGAAAGCTGTATGAAATGTCTTACTGGGAATTACCGCCGGACATTATGGATGATAAAGAAGAAATTCTTAATTGGGTAGAAAAAGCTGCAAGTCAAGAAAAGAAGAAATTAAAATCCTAAAACTTCTTTTACCAAAATTACAGTGGTTCTTTTGGAATTTGCTTCAGTGTTCATAATTAAAATTCTTCTTGGATTGCTTCCGGAGGTTGTATTATAAACCTGATTTATTCTTTCAGACTCCAGAGGAAGAGAGTGGTTATAAATTCTCTCAAATCCTTCCTCCAGATTCTTTACAATTTTATGAGTTCCCGCAACAAATACAACATGATCAGCACCATATGCATAGCCGGGGATCTGACTTCCTGAGCCTGAAGCCATCATAATATGTCCATCCTGAGTTACTGCGTGGAAGCTTCCAACCGCCCAGTTTGAAACAGAGCGTAATTCTTTGATTTTTGCTCCATCTTTCTCCCTGTCCATCTCAAGGGTTTTTTTATGGATTGAGATATAATCTTCCGAATTTTCTAGTACTTCCTGAATCCCTGTATCCTGAAGAGTTCTTGATGTATTATTCATGACAGATGCTCCTTTTGGAACAGTTTCAAAGAATAGTTTTTTTGCTTGCTCTGAATTTTCGGCAATCAAAACTTGGAATCCATTTTTCTCAAGAGCCATTTTTGTAGAGTTAACAGTATCAAGATTAGCTAGTTGCGTAAAGTCTTTCATATTGGTATACTATACATAGAAACTAACAAAAAGTTAAGTACACACTAAATAGTGGGGTACTTACTAAAAAGTAACTATGGATACTCAAAAAAAATACAGCCTGGGCTGCTCAACAATAAAAGTGACATTAGATGTGATGGGCGGGAAATGGAAGCCGCTTATTATCTATTTGCTTGATAAAAATACAGTTATGCGCTTTTCAGAACTTCACAAGCAGATTGAGGGAATAACTCAAAAAATGCTGACCCAACAACTCAGAGAGCTTGAACAGGATAAGGTTGTAAAAAGAAAAGTGTATCCTGAAGTTCCTCCAAAGGTAGAATACAGTCTTTCAGATCACGGTAAAAGTCTTCTTCCCATACTTTTATCCATGGAATCTTGGGGTAAATCCCACAGAAGTTTGTAGATCCTCAACTTCGAGAACATGAAGATATTGACAATATATAAATTGTTTGTAATACTCGAATTGTGAAAGCGTTTAGGGTAGGATTTATTGTAAGTCTTTCTTTTTTACTTCTTCTGGGAGTAGTTACAGGAACTCTCGGTTTTTTTCCGCCTCCCAAAGGTCCTAAACCACCTGAATACCCAAAATACCCGACAACATCCTATACCTATAACGACCCTCAATATACAAAGCAACAGCAGGAATATAACAACGCAATGAAAAAGTATGACGATGATACAAAAAAATTCCAAGAAGAACAAAAAAACTTCACCCAAAAAAGCATAGTTCCCTATGCACGGAATATTTTTGTTGCGTGGATTGGGGTAGTGGTTTTATTTGAAATACTAGGACTTTTATTAGTTCAAATGAACTCAAGCATTGTGGGTGGCGGTTTTGCCTTCACCGGCTTCTGGGCTGTAGTGTTTGGGCCAATCGGAGGGCTTATGTGGTATGCAAGCGCTTTAGTTTCATCTTTCTCACGTACTTCAAGTCAAGAGTTTTCTTCCGATCCCGTACTGCAGGCTATCTGTCTTGCATCATTAGCAGGCGCAGTAGTCCTTGCGGTGGCAGGGTTTTTCCTGGAAAGCAAGAATAAACAGCTATTTACCTAGACCTCTTTTAAATTCATATAAATCGTAGGATAATAAGTATAATGTCTGCAATTCATGAGATTACATTAACAAACATAAACATAAGGCAAAGCATCTCAATTCTTCTTGCGAAACTTATCTTTATAGATATTATAGCCGCAATAATTGTCGTAGCTGTTTACTTTGGAGTTGTGACCGGGGGAAATCTTCTTAACTATAATAGCGCAAACACTTTTCTTTTTTTGTTCTTCTTTTTAGCTGTAGGAGTTGTAAAATTAATTGTTGACTCACTTGCAGTCCTTCTTTGGCTTAATGAATACTATGAAATAACCCCTGAGCATATAATTCACAAAAGAGGGATATTGTTTAGGAAAAAAGAACAATACAGAATTGACCATGTAAGAATGCTGGATGTTCAAGATAGTTTTTTTGGAGAACTTCTCAATTTTGGAACAATTACATTATTTGATATAAGGCTTGAAAAGTACTTAGACATGTATTTAATTCACAATCCAAAACGGTATGCAAAAATATTAAAACAGTTGAAGCCCACAATAGAAATGAAAGAAGATAGTGTTAGGTTCAAGAAAGATATTGAAGAAGAATTAGAAGAGCAATAGAATAAAAACTTAAGATTTCTTGAGGAGTTAAGAAAAATTTTGTATACTTATTTTTCATGGCAACGTTTTTATCTGTTCATCAAGACCGCCATCAGGAAAAAGATCATGTATCCTCTAAACGCGTTATCATCACCTCATTTTTGGTAGACGTCTCTGATATTTTAATCAATTTGATTATCGCTATTCTTTCAGGCAGCGTTATTATGCTTACTGAGGTTTTTGAGGGGATAGCAGATTTGGCATCTTCAGGGTTTTTACTAGTGGGATATTATAACTCTAAGCAAAGAGCTGATAGTATGCATCCGTTTGGATATGGGCGTGAAATGTACTTCTGGGCTCTTTTATCTGCGCTTGTTATGTTTGGAGTTACCGCAACGCTTTCTATTTACTTTGGTTGGAAAAGAATATTAGAACCCCATCCGGTGCATAATATCTATTTAGTTTTTGGAATCCTTCTTATCACGTTTTTTACGAATGGTTATGCTTGTTATCTTTCGGTAAAAAAACTTTTAAAAGGGAGGCATATTAAACATCTTATTTCTGTTTTTTACAGACCTACACTTATAGAAATTAAGACTACATTTATCTTAGATCTTATGGGTGCCATTGCATCTTTTCTGGGATTTGTTTCACTCCTCATATATCAGCTAAGCGGAGATACAAGATTTGATGGGGTTGGAGCACTTACCATAGGCATTTCACTAGCTGTTTGTTCATACTTTTTAATAATTGGTATACACGACCTACTAATTGGAAGATCAGCTTCTCATGAAACCCGTGAGAAGATTAGGGAGGCGGCGCTAAGAGTAGAAGAGGTGGAAGATGTTTTAGGAATGAAAACTCTTCACGTGGGTTCAGAAAAATTGCTGGTAAACTTAGATGTGAGAATGCAGGCGCATCTTACTACCAGAGAATTGGAAAAACTAATAGATAAAATAAAGGAAGAGATAAGGCGTGAAGTTCCCAATGCTAGATACCTGCAGGTTGAGCTTGAAACGCCAAAGCATTAATCTTGTGCGTTTTGCTTCCTTTTTTGATCTCCCTTCTTGACATTTTCGTGAAAAGTGTCATTAAATATAAGTATGTCAAAAGGCGTTCAGGCAATTAGACATAACCATACATTTCTTAAATTAGTTATTGCGATTCTTATTCTAGGAGTAGGACTTCTCATCCTCAAATACATTAAAGTAAAACAAGAATGGAAAGGGCACGTGGTAAAACTTTCAGAAGGTATTCAGAAGTACGAATTTTCAGATCAAATTGAAGATGCGGAAATGATAGCGGCAATTATTACTGAGATTCCTTCATCTGGGGCGCCAATATTTTCCCAGCAGGCAATTCTACAAAAAACAGTATCAGTTCTAAATGCAAAAACCCAAAGATCAATAGTGGTGGTTGATAAAAATTTACATATTCTCGCAGATTCAGTTGCAGCAAACGTTGGTAAAGAATATAAACAAGACGCAAACGGAGAGATTAAGAGTACGCTTTTTGACGGAGTTCCCAGATCCTTTATAGAAAAAAGTTCTGATTTTCCAAATGGAATTAACCAGGCGGTTGTTCAGATAAAGGATTCAAGTGGAACAATTGTTGGAGCAGTTGTTATTTCTTCCTCTAACATCTTCAAATAATTCCATAGAACACGTATACTTAAGGAATGGTTGATCTTTTGGTTTTATTTTTGGAGGTCTTTATAATATTTCTTACGTCTCAGTATATTTTTAAAGCATTCTTTCTTCTTCTCTATATAACCGTTAGGAGTAGGCGTTTAGCAGTTTTTATACTCTCTCTATTCTTTTTACCGGGTGTTGTAGTTCATGAGTTATCACATTTGTTAACGGCAGAAGTACTACGAGTGAAAACTCATGGTATAGAGTTTATTCCGGAACTTTCTGAAGGAAAATTAAAAATGGGAAGTGTATTGGTAGAGGATTCTGATTTTTTTAGACAGTTTTTAATAGGAGTAGCACCGGTTGTATCCGGGGTACTGTTTTTGGTTTCTCTATTTTTTTTGGTTACCCCATACATTTCCGTGCAAACCATCTTTTCTTCAATATTTACCTTTCTTTTGTCATTATTTTTTCTTTATATTATATTTGTTGTTGCAAACACAATGTTCTCTAGTAAAAAAGACATTGATGGAGCGGTAGAGTTGTTTATTCTGGTAATGGTAGTCTTATTAATGGGATTTATATTAAAAATAGATTGGGGGAAATATGTCATTAGTTTTCTTGATAAAAAAGAAACAAGAGGGATTTTGGAGAACGGCATTCTTTTTCTTTTCGTGCCTTTAACACTAAATCTTCTTAGCGCGATTTCTTCGTCGCTTATACTAAGAAAAAAAGGAATACAGATTTCAAGATGAAAATAACTATATTAGAAAATGTGAAAAAAATTGGCTTCTTACTCTTTCTTATTCCCTTCTTTTTAATACTTTACAAAATTTTTTCTGTACGTGCCTTATCATTTGGATGTTTTGATGACTGTGCAAATTACATAACGGGATATTTTGTACTGCATGGTAAAAAACTCTATACGGAAATTTTCTTTAATCACATAATGGGTATGACGTATTTATCTTATTTTACTCAGAAACTTCATCATAGCATAAATATTTACGACCTTGTGTTAACTCATAGAAAAGTTATTTTGATTTTTTCGTTTCTTTTTGATGCATACCTTCTGAAAAGATTTAAATGGGTAGGGTTTTTCTTTGTACTTTTCTACGAAACCACAAAATTTTATACATTTGGAGATAGATTTTTGGGAGAATCCTTAGTGATTTATGCAGCCGTTATCTTAGTAGGTTTTATCTTAGAAATTAAAAATAAAAAAGTACTCTCGTATAAAGAATACATTATTATGGGAATTTTGTCAGCGCTGATTGCCTGCATAAGAGAACCTTATATTCCCTTAAGTATTACACTATTATTTTTTATATGCATCTCTAAAGGAAGCAGGAATAAGAAAATAATTTCATGTAGCATTTTTATGATAGTTATTTCCTTGGTGCTCTTGTTAACTGATATTCAGGCATTTATATTTCAAGACTTTATTGCCAACAGTACAACAGCAATACAAGGAGAAATAGGACGAAATAAGTTGTTAGGAGCAGGAATTTTAGCTGAATTTTTCTACCCTATACTAATACTTTTCTATGGCAAGTGGAACCCGTTTCACTTTTATTTAATTGGAATAAGCATTGTTTTTTTAACTTCGTCTTATTTTGTTACCATAAAAGAAAACAGGAAGTTTTTGCTTTTTATGGTTTTTTTGATCTTAGGAATTTCAAATATGAGGTATACAATTCCTGGATTAACTTTTTACGAAGCATACCACATGCAGATTTTTATAGGAATTTTTCTTTTTACCGCAATTTATCTGGCAACAAAAATCTCACTGCAACGGGTTAAGGTTGGATTGTTCATTATTCTGATTTTCTTGTGGGGATATGCGGTTTTTAACCCAGGCTCCTACATATATGATAAGCACAACCTGCAAGAAGATCTGCTCACAAATTTTGGAAAAGAAATGCATATAGGGATGATAATCCATGATCTTTCAAATCCTTCCGATACGTTATTTTTAGACGGCGGGGATGATCTTATTTACTGGCAGGCAGATATTCAGCCATCGTATAAATACAGCTGGTATACTGCAATTATGCCTCAGATACCTATTTATAGAAACGAACGGATCCAGATGTTTAAAAATGCTCCTCCGGACTTCTATTTTGATTTTTGTACTAAGGATGCGCCGTTTCACTCAAGCCTTCCGCTTTTTGTAAAAGATTCTTACCAGCAGCTGTATGAGAATGGTAAACCAAGCTGTCTTTATGTTAAAAAAACTAAAATTTCAGAAATTACGCAAGCACAGTGGGATAAGGTAAGGACAGGATTTTTTGCGTTGCCTGAGGTTGAGACTGAATCAGAATAGTTTTTGTGATAAAATCTTTTCTATCTGTTCGGATTAAAAGTTATTTAATGAAGGATATGTTCAGCTCCAGCTTCCCGCAAGCGGAAATGCGCAGCCCCAACATATTTTTTTAATACTTTATTATAGGAATATGAAGAAGTTATTGAATATTGAAAAAATGGATCTGTTAATAGCAGTTTATATGTTCTGTATAGCTGCGGCGGAAATGATGGGTGCAAAGTCCTTCCCGTTTGTAAAAATATTTGGGTATCAGTTTAACTCCAGCGTTGCTATTCTTATTCTTCCCCTTATTTACACTATAAACGATGTAATTATTGAAGTTTATGGAATAGAGCGTGCAAAAAGCATAGTGAGATCAGGGCTTGTGGTAATTCTTCTCATATTTATTTTTTCAGTGATTGCCACTAACTTACCTCCTTCGTACAGGTTTAAAGTACACGAAAATGCCTATAGAGAAATATTCACACTTTCCGCAAGAATATCTGCCGCTTCCTTAATAGCATTTATAGTTTCGGAAGCTACAGACCTTTTTGTGTTTGTAAAGTTGAGAAAAAAGTTAGGAAAGAAAAACCTATGGTTCAGAAATAATGTTTCTAATTTTGCCTCAGAATTTATGGATACAGTTGTGTTTATGACTCTGGCATTTTATGCGCTGGACAAATCTTTTAATAGTAATCTAATTTTTCTCTGGAGTTTAATCCTTCCTTACTGGGCGGTGAAGTGTTTTATGTCTGTCATTGAAACCCCATTTGTATACTTGGGAGTTTCTTGGTTGAAAGACTCTAAAAAATAAGCTGCAAATTTTCATGATAGTTTCCTCTATAAAAACCCATAAGATCACTTTAAATGACAAAGATATTTTAAAGATACTTGATACGTATATCAAAAATCTTGAAGAGAAGTCAGTTGTTGTTATTGCCTCTAAAATTATCGCAATCACTCAGGGAAGAATCTCGAAAATGACCGAGCAAGAGCTTGAGACCTATATAAAAAATGAGGCTCAGCAGTATCTTCCCAAGGAACTACATAGGCACAAACTTTTTATAACCATTAACCAAAACCATATAACGTATTCTTCTGGCGTGGATGAATCAAATGTGGGTAGAGATTATGTCTTGTGGCCGGAAAATATTCAAAAAGTCACAAACGAAATTCGTGCATTTCTGAAAAAGAAATGTAAGGTTAAAAATTTGGGAATTATTATTACAGACATGGCTGTCCTTCCACTGCGCTGGGGAATAATAGCAGGGGAAATTGCCTACAGTGGACTTAATCCATTAAAAGACTTAACAGGAACGCCAGATGTATTTGGTAGACAATTTAAATATACAAAGGTAGGGGTTTTAAATGGTTTAGCAGCCTCCGCTGGGGTAGTGATGGGGGAAGGGGCAGAACAGACACCCATAGGAATAATAACGGATGTTCCATTTGTAGAGTTTGTGGACCAAGATCCATCACAAGAAGAGCTTGATTCCTTAAAAATTAAACCAGATGAAGATCTTTATGGTCCTATGATTTCTGCAGCTCCCTGGAAGAAAGGCGGAAAGGATTAGCTTTTCTTATTAAACAGTTTTCCTTTATGCCACGGTGCTCCAAGATAAGGCAGTACAAAATGATCTAATCCATAAAAACCTGCAACTCTCCAGGCAAGAATAAGAAATAGTTGAAGAAGAAACATTACGGGGTTTGTACTCACCGTTCCTGCAAATAAATAGTTCATGTTCATAAATGCACCAAAAAACGCAGCAATTCCTGTAAAAATGCCAAGAATTAAAGCAACTCCTACTAAAAGTTCACCCACAGCTACTGCATTTGAAAACACTGCGGCGTTTGGAATTACAGCAGATTTTAAAAAATCAGCATACCAAGTGCTGACATCTGGGTGTGCACCTGAGGTTTTTTTCAATGCTCCCATAAGAAATCCTGTTATAGGTCCACCTGCCGTAGAACCAAACCACAATGGACTTGTAACCTTTGCCCAGCCGGCAACTACCCACTCATATCCTATATAAAGACGAACAATCAGCCAAAAAATGGAAGTTTTAGTATCGGCAAAAATAAATCGAGAAAGCGCCGGTTCCGGAATTTGAGTAGATGAACTTTGGGACATAAAATTAGTATTACAAATAAGTTTTTAGAAAATCATTGATCTAGATCAATTTTTACTACCATTGTTCTCTGAGATGATCCATTGCATAAGAGAGTGTTCCTCCGATTTTCTTTCTGGGGTTAAAAATATTCTCAGGATCAAAAATTTTTTTAGTCTCCTCAAACAACTCATAGATTTTTCCCCCGTACATTTCCCTAAGGTAGGGAGTTCTTATGAGCCCATCATTATGCTCACCCGTAATTGAGCCTTTGTATTTTATAACCAGCCTGTAAACCTGTTCAGAAATTTCTGGAATCGCCCGTCTTACGCTAGGTTTTGTTATATCCACGAGAGGAATTATGTGAAAGTTCCCATCTCCTACATGTCCAGCAACTGTAAATATAAAATCTTTGTGTTTTTTTACTATATTAATCACTTGCGGAATAACTTCAGCAATGTGTTCTGGTTGGATAACAAAGTCGTCAATAAATGGAGCAGTATGCTTATTCTTAATTTTTTGGCGTAATAAATTAAAACTTTCGCGTCTTATGAGCCAGTATTTTTGTTCCTGATTTTCTATTGCAATTCTGGTTTTGGGGTGTAATGGGGCAAGACTTTTTTTGAGATCTGCAATTTTTTGCTTCAACTCCTCCGGGTCATTCCCTGTGAAATCTACCTGAAGAACGAGTTTGGGGAGACCACCGGTAGCTACCATAAAAAACTCCGGCATAAACGCAATTCCTGTTCCAATAATTCCCTTCGCCCCTAATTTTTTTGCAAACTCCGGAAAGAACTTGAGAGCAAGTTTTAAAGTATTATCATCATAAGACTCAAAGCTTTCGGGGTGCAGCGCAAGAACCTTTGAGATAATCTCTCCTAAATGTGTAAGATCATGAAGAAAAATAATCATCATTTCTCTGTGCATATGTATAGGAACAAGTTCTATGTCAGCTTCAAGAAGCATCCCCAGCGTTCCCTGTGCTCCTACCCAGAGTTTTGTGAGGTCAAACGTGTCTTCCTCTTTGTCATATACGTTCCAAAGAAAGTACCCTGCGGAGTTTTTACTGACCTTAGGTTTTGCTTCCATTATCTCATCATAGTGAGTAGTTATAAGCTTATACATTTTTTTATAAATTTCACCTTCTAAATCATCTTGGTCCATTTTTTTCTCAAGCTGAGAACGGGTTAATTTCTTAAATTCATAGGTGTTTCCGTCACGCAAAACAACCCTAACTTTCTTAACATATCTCTCTGTCTTTCCATACTGCAGTGATTTTTCTCCGCCTGAATTGTTATTTACTATTCCTCCCATTGCACAAATTTCACGTGACGCAGGGTAGGAGGGGAATAAAAGACCTTCTTTTATAGTTTGTTTTTCAAAATCTCTATAATAAACACCCGGTTGAGTTGTTGCTATTCTTTCTTTTATTTCCGGTGTTTTATTGAAGTACTTACTAAACGCTACAGTTATGGAATCATTTATAGACCCTCCGCTCATGTCTGTTCCGCCAGAACGTCCAGTAAGGGATAAATGTGGATGACTATTTTTATTTTTTGAGACAAAGGAAACTAGATTTTCTACATCTTTTTCATCTTTTGGAAACACAACTACCTGTGGTTTTATTTCAAAAAGGGAAGCATCATGAGAGTACTCAGAAAGGGTAGAGTCATCTGTGAGAACATCTCCTTTTATGAGTTCCTTTAGCTCTACGAGCAGTTTATCATCCATGAATATATTAGTGTATACATATTGAAAGACTTTTGACAAGATGGAATCTTTTAAGCATTTTTTCAGGTTTGGATATTAAGCTATTACCTCACGTTTGAGGAGGTGAAATTTTTATAAAACAAAAACTATTTACTTTTTTGTCACTGCTTTCCATAGGAGGATCTCTTCTTTTTAATCCTGCTAGCGCGTATGCTCAAGGATCCAATAGCGGAGGGGGAAATTTCTTCTCCGGTTTTGTAGATTTTATAGCTCAAAAGTTGGGACTTGAAAAAACTCAAGTTCAAAATGTGGTAAATGAATATAAAACACAGCAAAAAGGAAAGATGATGCAAAATTTACAAGATAAGGAAAAACAGAGATTAGACAAGCTGGTTTCTGACGGAAAGATAACCTCTAACCAGGAAAGTGCAATAATTCAAGAACTAAAAACCCTCAGAGATAAATACAAAATTGGTCAAAATACAAATGAGACCCCAGACCAAAGAAAGACTAACATGGATGCATTCCAGAAAGACCTAAAAGCATGGGCTGATTCTCAGAACATAGATATTAAATATATAGAGCCTTTTGGGGGAAGAATGATGGGTCACAGAGGATTTGGTATGTGGAAGGGTAATAAAACACCTACTCCTACACCATAATGTTTTTTGTTGTCTTAAAAACGCTCTCGCGTTATAGTGAGAGCGTTTTTCGTGGAAATATAATTATTCTTCAGTTATTCCAAATTCTTTTAATTGATCTTTTGGAACAAAACGAATTGATAAAGAATTCACACAGTGGCGCGTATCTTTTTCAGTCATTGCCTCTCCTTCAAACACGTGCCCCAGATGTCCGTGGCATTTTGCGCATTGAATTTCTGTGCGTCTTCCATCATCATCTGGCAAGCGGTCAACTGCGCCCTCAAAATTATCATCAAATGCAGGCCATCCGCATCCAGCATCAAATTTAGCTTTACTTGAGAAAAGCGGAGAATTGCACTGACGGCAGATAAATACACCTTCTTTATAGAAATCATCATATTCTCCGGTAAAAGGGCGTTCTGTACCTTTGTCTAAAATGACGTGAGCCTCTTCTTCGGATAGTTTATTTAACTGCATGTTCATAGTATAAACTAAAAAAAATACAAGGTAAACTTGAAAAAAATTACACTTTTTTGCATAATGCCTCCATGGTTTCTAAATTTGAGACATATAAAGACGGAAAATGGAACAGCTTTATAGAGCTAAAACCGGGGGAGATTGGATATTTTTCTGATGTGAGAATGCATGAAAAAGTTTGGTATGTTGTTGCATGTGCGCCTGATAATTCACATACTCATATATACCGGGCCAAAGATGAGCATGTTTCAAAGTTGGGAAGTTCAATAATGATTCCAGGAAAAGAAGTAATGAAGCACGTGGCAAACCTGCATGCAGGATCTGCACCCTATAGGAGATTAGTAAAAACCACAATGAACTCTAGCTGGAGGTTTATTAGTATAAGCCACGTTTAACAGAAGAATTTCCTTTGTGTGCCTCTATTTCTCCTGTTTTTTAATAGGGTTAATAGGCAACTGAATCGTAAAGATTGAGCCTTTTCCTACTGTGCTCGAAACTTTTACAACTCCCTTATGAGCTAAAACTATTTGTCGAGTGATAAAGAGACCAACTCCTAGTCCTTTGTGTTCTTCTCTATCTTTATCTATATTGTTTCCGCGCTCAAAAAGCTCAAAAATGGATTTTTGTTTATCATTAGAGATTCCAATGCCGGAATCTTCAATCTCTAGTGTGGCAGTGTTTTTGTGTTTTTTAACTGTTACTGTTATAGGTTTTCCTCTTCCATACTTTAATGCATTTGACATGAGATTTGAAAATGCCTGTTCAATCCTAATCTTATCCCACGATGACTTGACTTGATCTTTTTCTATAAACTGAACGTTATAGTTGTCTTTTGTTATTTTAGGAGAAAATTCGTTAATGACACCGGAAACTAATGTGTTTAGGTTTACATTTTCATACTCAAGTTGCATATTTCCAGTAGTAATAAGTGAGATATTTAAAAGATCATTGATCATTCTGGATAGTCTTTTTGTTTGGTTTTCAGCATTCTCTAAAATCCTTAACAAACTATCTATTGAAAAATTTGCAAGTGAAACATTTTTTATATTATGGATAGCATGTTGTGTTTGAAGAAGCATGGAGGTAAGAGGGGTTTTTAATTCATGAGATGCAATAGAGAGAAATTCATCACGTGATTTTATTTCTTTTTTTGCCTGTTCTGCGCCAATTTCTAAGTCAACAATTCTTTTTTTGAGGGCGTTATTTATCTGTTTATACTCTAATATCTTTGATTTATCGTTTCTTTTATCAATTGCTGAAGAAATAATAATACCTACAATAAAAAACAAAGTAATCTTTAAAATTCCAGGAACCGTGAGAAGTGAATAGAGTTGATACGGTTGAACAAAAAATATGGTTGAAAGAATTGCAGACAGGAAAGTAGTAATTAATCCCGGTTTAAATCCAAAATACCACGCGCTTATCACAATTCCGGCAACAAAAAGTAATGTTGAAACGGGGCGCAGAAAATCCGGAAAGAAGAAAATAATGGGAAGAAGAATTATAAAAGGAATAACCAGTGCGTCAAAATATGCAAAAATTTTTACAACAGAAAGCTTATTTTTCATAGCTTTAATATTTTGATTATACAACTACCAAGTGAATGAAGAAGTAATTCTTTCACGTTTCTTACATGAGTCTTACATCTAATTTGAAACAAGGCTATAAAATATAAAAATGAAGCGTAGAAAAAAAATATTTATCATAGATGACGATGAGGCAATAGGAATATCCTTAAAAGACGTTTTAGACACTTACTATGAGGTTAGCATTTTTACAACTGCTTCTACCGCAGTAAAAAACGCACAGGAGAAAAGTCCGGACGGTATTCTATTAGATTATTTTTTGCCGGGCGAAAACACACTGGAAGTGATACAATCATTGAGATCTTACTCAGAACAAATACCCATAATTGTTATGTCCGCAAACGTACACCTTATAAAAAATAAAGAGAAACTGGCAATTCAAGAATTTTTAGCAAAACCATTTTCGTTAGATAAAGTACTTACTTCATTAGAGAGACATATATAAGCATGTATAAAATATTAGTGGTAGAGGATGATCAGGCGATTAGAGAATGCATAAGAGATATTCTTATTGAAAATAATTACTTGGTTGATGCTGCAGAGGACGGTGTAAAAGCGTTAACTTTACTAAAAAAACAAACTCCAGACTTAGTAATTTTAGATTTAGGACTTCCTAAAATTGCCGGAGAATCGGTTTTACAAGAAATAAAAAAAACTTTCTCGTCTCTTCCTGTAATTATTCTTACCGCAAAAAATCACACAGAAGACGTTGTTAATGCATTTAAGCTGGGGGCAGATGACTACATAAGTAAGCCATTTGAACTGCAAGAGCTGGTTGCAAGAATTAAGGTTAAGTTAAAAGACGATGCGCTAAATTCTAAGATTGCAATTCACGGCTTAGTATTAGACGTTCAAAAAGTGTATGTAGAAAGGGATGGAAAAGAGATAAGTTTAAGCCCTCATGAGTTTAAGCTATTGCACTACCTAATGCTGAATAAAGGAAAAGTTTTGTCTCGTGAGATGATTCTCAATAGAATTTGGCAGTATTCCTATGACGTAGATAGTAGGGTGGTAGATGTGTATATTGGGTACTTGAGGAAAAAAATAGATTCAAAATTTAATAAAAAACTTATAAATTCAGTCCGCGGCTTTGGATATGTAATTAAAGAATAAATTCTTCGGTTTTTGTCTTACACAGTTCTTTCATTTCTCACAAGCACTTTTTACTTCATGTTATTAAACTGTTCCATATGAAGACAGTAAGCGAAATTCTAAGAGAAACCTTTTTTTACAGTTTTTGGCTTGTTCTTTCAAGTAACCCATCTGATATAGCAAGAAGACACTATATAAAAAGACCTAAGGTTTCATTTTATAAAACAACAGGATTTTCTGGAAAGCATTTTATTACGAAAGGAGTAAGTATATGAGGGTATTAGTAGCATTTTTTATAAACAGAAATGATGCAGAAAAGGCTTTTATTGAGCTGGAAAAACAGAATTTGAATCCTGAAACGCTCTCTGTTATGCAGAAAAAGCAAGGGAGGGTTCTTATTACTGCAGGACGTGCGGGGCACGTTTTTAACGCTGCGGCGTCAGGAATCCTTATAGGAGCAGTTGCAGGGGCAGTATTGGGAACATTTGTATGGTTTTCAGTGTTTCCCATTACTGGATTTCAAAACGTATTATTTTCTAGGGCCCTATTTACCTCATGGGGCATTATTCCCATGTGGTCATATATCTTGTCATCTGCTGTAACCGTAGGTAGCTCTCTGGGAATCTTCGGAGCAATTATAGGGGCTAGTATTCCCAAGGAAAGCTCCCACGTCGTAGATGACCAAATACATGAGGAAGGAGTATTGTTGGTTCTTGCAGGAGCCAGTACAAAAACCATTTCTGAAGCAAGAAATGTTATTGAAAAACATAATCCAAACCAAGTTCGCACCATCCCTTTTAGTGATCTACACCCAGACCTTCAGGAAGAAATTCACAATGGAGAAAAACCTCCCGAGAAAATTCATGTCGTAGATATTGGAAATTAATATGGCAGTATATCCGCAAGATAAACAGGAGTTTGAACAGAGAATGCAGCAAATAAATCAAGATCTTGAAAGGAATATTTCTCTTGTGAGAGAAGAATTAGAAAGAAACATTCAGAACTTACGGTATGAAGCAAACAACAAGATACAAGCAATGAGAGCGGAAGCAGAAGACCTGAAAAATCAAGAGTTAGAGAATGCAAAATCCATCGCATTACAAGCTACACAAGACGAGATTCAGCAAATGTCAAACATAGAAGAAAAGTATGTAAATCCGTAACCATAATACCTTATGTTATCACCACACGAAATAATTTTTGATAAAAAAAGAGCCTATTTCCAACGGAATGCTCACGCGTTTTTTAGAACCAATGAATCTTTTGATGAGCCTTTAGTGTTCGTTGATAAATTCTCAAAAAGTAAGTTTACCTATGCTTCGTTAATATCTCCTGAGGTTTTTAGCCTAAAAGCAGTTTGGCCGTTTGATCTTTTTCCAAATGAGTTAATTATAGAAGAAAAAAGGATAATTATTAAGGAAAAGCAACTTCCTTATTTTGTGACAACTACTACAATTCCGCTTAAAGATGTATTAATTTTTCAGGTAAATAACTCTTTGTTGTTTGCATCGGTGTATATTAAAAGTTTTAACACGGAACACAAGATATCCTGGCTTAAAAATGCTGATGCATGTACAGCAAAAGAAATTGTGGATGGTTTAAAGATAAAACAAAATGAATCGTTAAAAATGACTGAGGAAACTAACGAAAGAAAGATTCAGGCGTTACAAATAATGGGCAGTATTTACTAGAAAGGATAGATAAAGTCTATCTTTTCTTTTTCCCTGAAGAAGTTTTAGGAGTTTTAACTCCGAGGTATGAGTACAAAGCTGCGAGGACAATGAGATATCCAACTAATCTTGCAACAGTCACCACGGTTTGAAATTGTTCAGCCGCACCTAAAAGTTCTACTAAATATGTAGTTCCAAAAAGACCAAATGCAGCTCCAATATAAAGGCTCATGACATTTTTTGAATGAGCATATCTGAGGTATCCAAGAGCAAAAATTCCAACGCAGAGGACTAAATTAAATGCTAGATCCGTATGGGCAGTATACATCATATCTTTACATAGTGTAAGAGAAATTTATCTCCTTTGTCAAGGGTCAATTTTTTCTTGCGTTCTTCGTGTCTCACTCTGTTCAACACTGCGGTACTAAAGAGAAAATTAGTCAGCATGTCAAGTGGCAATTTATATTTGCTGAAAAAATCACTATTTATTTTCTGACAAAAACTATTGCATTTGGAATTCCCCGACCAGGACCCGCCTTATACCCGCCGTTTGCAAAAAGTGCAGTTGATCCTCCAGAGTCAAGATTGAGTGCATTTTCCATGCCCAGTGTCTTTAAGACTAAAGAAGATTCTGCAACTGTTACATTGTGAACAACTCCTATATAGACTGTATTTCCTTTGTTTGCTACAAAACTTCTGTTTCCCTTGCTTCCCTTTTTAGGATCGCCATCTCCGCCAAAGACTGAATTTCCACCCGAAACAAGAAGGGGTTGGTTTGCTAAAACTCCGTTTACTCCAGTGTCTCTTCCCCAGTCAGAGGAGCGTCCTACAAACCGTACAAATGAATCTCCAAAGATAACCGCGGGAACCGTAGAGTAGACATTATTATCTGAGTTAAAATAGTGTTTTTTTCTATTCATGGCAAGAGTGTCAAATGAATTTGATTTTCCTGCGCATGATGGATAGTCAGCAGGGCAGAAGTAGGACCCGTTTACACCAGCAAATGCTCCATTTCTTGAAACATAATCTCCCAGTGACAAAACAGGACAATTATTTGAGCAATCAGAGTCTGATGCGGTGTCAACATAGACATTTGTTGAGGAGATGTCTGCAGCA
>CAZQIA010000005.1:0-22122 GCA_964593215.1 uncultured Gammaproteobacteria bacterium | reverse complement strand
ACTTTTTTGATTTGAGAATCAGGATTGCACAGCGCATTTCAAAGTCTGGGTTTTGAATGTCTACAGTAAGGCCCCCTTCAAATCGGGAAGCTAGCCTTGCTTCAATTTTCTTAAGCTCTGAGGGGGGCCTGTCTGAGGAAAAAACAATTTGACCCCCTTTGTCTATAAGAACATTAAAGGTGTGAAACAGTTCTTCTTGGACTTTATCTTTTCCAGTAAGAAATTGAATGTCGTCTAGTAAAAGAAGGTCAGTATTTCTAAACTTTCTTCTCAGGGCTGATGTGTTTTTTTCTAGAATTGCTTCAACCACTTCGTTTGTGAACTCTTCAGTAGTAAGGTATAAAATCTTAGCTGAAGGGTTATCCTGAGATACTTTATTTGCAATTGCATGCATAAGGTGTGTTTTTCCAACCCCTACACTTCCGTACAGAAAAAGAGGGTTATATTTTTGTCCCGGGGCTTTTGCAACAGCAAGAGATGCTGTGTAAGCAAGTTGGTTACTGTCAGAAACTGCTAGGGTTTCAAATTTATACTCCTGCTTTACTCGCAAAAGAGTTTTGGGTTTTATCTCAGGCCGTGGTGCAAAAAGCGTGCCGTCTTCCTCTTTTTTTTCAGGAAGAACCCGTTTTTGCTTAGAGAAGGAAAAAATTACGCTTGTTTTCATCCCGGTTTTTTTGTCCAAAAGTGTGTTAATAAGCGCTGAATACTTTTTTTCTATCTGATCCGCAATGATAAACGTAGGTACAGAAACCGTAGCAACACCATTTTCAAATGCTTCCAGCTGGGTTTGTTTGAAATAGGTAATAAAAGTTCCCTTAGAAACTTCCAGTTGAATTTCAGCAAGTATAGAATCCCAAATGTCTTGATTGTTCATAGGAATAGGGCAAAAGCAGTAAGAAAGTATAATTATGTGGATAACTTCTTGTCAAGCATTAATATGTCCTTATTTATCAGTATTTATATATTTTTTTTCTTACAAAAACAAAAAGTTTTTTTCTTACGAATAAATACTTGACTCGTTTACCCTTTTTTGGTTTACTAAGAGGCATGGCAGTAAAGAGCGCTAGAAGCGTTGCAAGAAAACCCGTAAGATCATTAAAAAAAGAAAGTCCTTCAAGACCATCTCTTCCATTGCCTAAGCTTTCTCAGCAGCAAATTCTCTACACGCTTCTTCTGGTTGCAACTTTTTTAGTAGGATATCTTCTTGCAACGGTACAGTATCTTAAGAACCCTGCGCAAAAAGCGGTAGAGACAGGTTCGCCCTCAGCCCAAGCAGGACAACAAGGTCAGCCTGATCCAAATAAGGTTTATGATGTTGGGATAGGACACTTTCCCATTAAAGGGAATGATAGCGCAAAGGTTACCGTTGTAGAGTTTGCTGATTTTAGATGTCCTTTCTGCGAAAAGTTTTTTACCGACACTGAGCCTCAACTTATGAAGGAATATGTTGATACAGGAAAGGTAAAGTTTGCGTTCAGAAATTATCAGTTCTTGGGTCCTGCATCGGTAGTTGCAGGAAATTCTGCTGAATGCGCAAATGAACAGGGAAAATTCTGGGATATGTATGAATATCTTTACAAAAATCAGCCGCCTGAGTCAGACACTTCCATGTACACTGCTGACAACTTAGCTCAAATAGCAGGAACCTTAGGAATGGATACTGGAAAGTTTAAGTCTTGCATGGATTCCTCTAAGTTTCAAAAGAATATAGATCAAGACATGTCAGATGGACAAAAGATAAGCGTTTCAGCAACTCCCACGTTCTTTGTTAACGGAAAGCAGATTCTTGGAGCACAGCCTTATGCTAACTTCAAGGCGCTTATAGATGCTGAACTTGCAAAATAGCTTTACGTTTGACAGTTTTCGCAAAAAAACGTACCTCTTCCTCCCAGCGCAACTTTTTTAATAATTCCATCTTTTCTGGGGCATTTTTGTCCGTCTTTTCCATATACCAAAACGTGTCTTTGATAATTTCCCTCTTGTCCCAAAATGTTTACAAAGGAAAGTTCAGATGCGCCTCCCTCTTGAAAGCTTTTTTCCATGACAGCAATGATAGAGTCATACAGGTTTTGAACTTCTTTTTTATTCAAGGAGTTAGCAGGCCTTCTGGGATCAATTCCTGCTTTAAAGAGTGCGTCGTTTGCGTAGATATTTCCTATTCCTCCAATTACCTCCTGATTCATAAGAAGCGGTTTGATTTTGGTAGTTTTCCCTTGAACTATTTCTTCAAACAGCTTGTGTGTTAATTCTTTAAAGGGTTCGGGTCCCATATTTTTAAAGAATGGAAGCTCAAGAATTGAAGTTGTTGGAAGAATTTTTATCCACCCAAAACGTCTTTGGTCGTTGTAGTACAGCTTTGCGTTTTTGTCTAGATCAAAAAGTACATGAGTAAATGCATTAGGAACAGATCTTACTTTTGAGGAAGAAACGGGAATGTTTTTTGTAGCATCATCTCTGTAGATTAATTGACCGGTAAGTTTTACATGAATTCCTAGAGAATAATTATTTGAAAGGTCTAAGATAAGTCCTTTTCCAATTCGCCTTGCAGTAATTATTTTCTCGCCAATAATGTTTTTTGTATCCCCCTGTATGACTCCAGAATGCAGAATCTCAACATTTTTAATGATATGTCCTATCACATACTTCTCGAGTCCGCGTCGTAGCGTTTCCACTTCTGGTAATTCCGGCATATTATATGAATCCTAATTCTTTAAAGTATTTTTCAGAAGGTCGTGTGAGAGGTAAATTCTTCAGATCACTCTTCTCTATCCATTTAAGTTCGTTTATGTCATCCCCTGCCGTTTCTTTTCCTTTAGGTATGATTTTAAAAACTAAAAACACATAGTGAGTGGGCACGCCATGCTTATCAGGTTCATAATCCTCATCAAAGGAAACTCTTTCAATGTTTTCTGCTTCAAGTCTCGTTTCTTCTTTTAGTTCTCGTTTCACCGCATCTTCAAGTGATTCATTTTCAAGATCTATCCCACCTCCAGGAAGATGCCATGCGTTGGGATATGGTCCAACGTCTTTTGACTTTTTACCCATGAGAATTTTATTATCCTTTTCAATATGAAGAACTACAATTACGCGTGACTTCATGAGTTTTTTACAATTTCTTTTATTTTTTTGTCAAAAGTCTCAGATGAAAATCTCTGCGCTTGTTTGCGACAATCTTCTTCATTGAATTTTCTTTTTTCAAGCTTGGAAATTGCCTCGTTGAGTGCCTCAGGGGTGTTTGGTTCATAAAAAACACCAGTTTTTCCGTCTATTACTGTTTCCTTTACTCCGCCGCTTTTGAAGGCAACAACAGGAGTTCCAACGCCCATTGCCTCTACTGGAGTTATCCCAAAATCCTCATCAAAAGATGAAAATATATATGCTTTTGCTTTTGCCATAAGGCTAATCTTTTCTTCATCTGTTACTTCTCCTAGGAATTCAATATTCTTGTGTTTTTCCGCTTTAGCCCATAATTCCTCTTCAAATCCTGCAAATCCTTTGCCAAAAACCTTTAGCCTCTTTTTGTTTTTGATAAACGTATCAATTACTATGTCTGTGCCCTTTGCCCGTGCAAGACGACCCCCTGTTAAATAGTAGGTTTCTTTCACTACAGCCTTTTTAGAAGGAAGGTCTACTGGTGGATAAACTACTTTTGCTTCTCTTCTGTAAAATTTTTTGATCCTTCCTGCAACCTCTTCTGAATTTGCAATAAACTCATCCACATTTTTAGAGGCATTAAAATCAACAATTCGTAAAAAGTGATTCATTACAGATCCCATTGCTAGTTTGAGTCTATTTTTCTTCCAGTCTCTTGCAGTCATGTATCCGTAGAGATACCTAGGTGGGGTATGGGTGTAGCAAATAATTTTTGCGCTTCCCTTTCTCACAAGACTAGGAAAATATGCACCTGTTTGGGAAACAATAATTTTGTCATATGGAGTTAAATCCATCCCCGCAAATGCAAATGGGGCAAAGAGTCTAAATGGGGAGATGAGCTTCTCTTTAAGAGGGAAATATTGAAGGCCGGAAGTGTGGATCTTGTAGTTTTTAAATCTTTCTTCGTGTGGGCCCAGATATTGTGGCAGGTAAACAGATGTGTAAACATCTGCCTCTGGGAATATTTTAATAAGTTCTTCTAAAACCCGCTCTGCCCCACCGTATTCTTTTATGTAGTCGTGAACTATTGCAATTTTCATTATAAAAGCTTCATTTGACTAGAGTTTTCTTCCCCCCTTTTTTTTCCAGGAGTTTTTCCAAAAACCTCATCAAGTCGTTTTGGAAGAGTTTTGAATTCGTATTTTTCAAATGCTTTTCTCCAATCATCGTAAGAAATGTTCTCAGTTCTACAATCTGTAAAAGAATACTTAAACGGAACGTCTTGTAGAATGGTCGCAAGCTGATGACACAAAACTGCATTTTCATGTCCTTTCTCAAGCTTCTCAAAAAGTCCTGTATTTTTCTTTTTGATGTCTTCCAAATGTTTATAAATTCCCTCTACGGATTTGTATTCTTCCACTAGACCCGCTGCAGTTTTAGGCCCAACTCCTGGTACCCCTGGGTAGTTATCTGATGCGTCACCCTGTAACGCTTTAAGCTCAACAATCTGCTCAGGAAGCACGCCAAACTGTTCTTTGACCCTTTCAGAGTCGTACAGTTTCATTTCAGAAATCCCTTTTATAGGCATTAAAACTTTTGTCCTGTCATTTACAAGCTGCATCATGTCTCTGTCTCCGGTAACAACATAAGAAATGTCTCCTATCTTTTCTGCGTTTTTAGCAAGAGTTCCTATGATGTCATCTGCTTCAAATCCGTCCATAAAATACACAGGAATTTTTGCTTTTTCTAGAATTTCCTGAATAATGCCAAATTGAGGAGAGAGATCCGAGTCCATTGAGGGTCGCTGAGCTTGATACTCCTTGAAAAGCTCTTGTCTGAAATTGGGTTTAGGACGGTCTAGCGCTACTGCAATGTGAGACGGGTGAAGTTCCTGAAAAAGCTTTAAAAGCATTGAGAAGAAACCGTGCACTGCTCCCGTAGGAACGCCTCTAGGTGTAGTAAGAGACGGCATTGCGTGATACGCACGGTGTATCATTGCCGAACCGTCAATTAGTAAGAGAATGTTTTTTTTCAAATCCTCTTGCATGGCTCAATTATACTTATGGGGGAATGATAATGCTAGTCGCATTAAGCTTTTTTAGGAGTAGGTTTTGCAGATTTTTTAGAAGACATAATCTCTATAAAAAGATCTCCTTCCAAGGTTTCGTCTAAAAGAAGTCTTTGTGCTACTTCATCAAGCTTTTTTCTGTTAGAAGACAATACTTGCACAGCTTTCTTGTGCGCTTCCTCTATGATTTTAGTAACCTCGGTATCAATCTTAGTTTGCAAAGACTCAGAGAGTGCATAATCATCTCCATACATTCTTGAGCGTTCGCGGTCTAAATTAATTGGTCCCAATGAGCTCATGCCATAGTCTACAACCATGGTGCGGGCTACTTGTGTTGCCTTTTCAATATCATCCGCTGCTCCTGTAGTAATATCCCCAAAAATAATCTCTTCAGCTGTTCTTCCTCCCAGCATCGTAGCAATCTGGGAAAGAAGTCTGCTTTTAGTTTCATGAACCCGGTCTTGAGTTGGAGGTATTAAAGTGTGTCCCAGAGAAAGCCCTCTTCCCACAATAGAAATCTTATGAACAGGATCCATTCCTGGCATAGAATAAGAAACTATCGCGTGGCCTGATTCATGATACGCCGTAATCTTTTTATCATCTTCTGACTGAAGCCTTCTTTTTTCAGGGCCTAATTTTACTTTTGTTGCCGCTTCTTCTAGATCTTTTTCATCAATAAGCTTCTTGTTAGATCGTGCTGCAAGGATAGCTGCTTCATTAAGCATATTTTCAAGGTCTGCTCCAGAAAAGCCTACAGTTCTTCTTGCTAACTTTTCCCAATTAACCGCTTTTTCAAATGGTTTTCCAGTTGCATGGATTTTTAAGATGTCTCGTCTTCCCTCTATGTCCGGGAGCGGAAGGACAACTCTTCTGTCAAAGCGCCCCGGGCGAACGAGCGCTGGGTCCAGCACATCTGGTCTATTTGTTGCAGCCATGACAACTAATTGCTCGTTGGGAGTAAATCCATCCATTTCTACCAAGATCTGGTTAAGCGTTTGTTCGCGTTCATCGTGTCCTCCCATTATTCCGCTTCCGCGCTGTCTTCCAATAGCATCAATCTCATCTATAAAAATAATTGCAGGCTGAGCCTTTTTAGCGGTATTGAAAAGATCTCTTGCACGTGCCGCCCCTACTCCCACAAGCATTTCCATAAACTCAGACCCTGCTATTGAGAAAAATGCTACTTTTGCCTCTCCTGCAACCGCACGGGCAAGAAGAGTTTTTCCGGTTCCAGAAGGTCCCACTAACAACACTCCTTTTGGTGCGCGCGCTCCAACCGCTCTATATTTTTCAGGATGCTTCAAAAAGTCTACTATTTCAGAAAGCTCCTGTTTTGCTTCATCCACTCCAGCTACTTGAGAAAAAGTTACCTTTGGAAAGTCTTTGTTAAATGCCTTTGCACGGCTAGACCCAAATGAGAAAATGTTTTCCTGCGCGCCCCTTGCTTGTCTAAAAATAAAGTAGAAAAACGCAATCATAAGAACTATGGGAAGAACGGAAGATATTATGTTAATCCATAGAGAAAGTGAAGAGCTGTCTTTTATGGTGATATCAACTACAGAAGGATCAATATTAGAATTTTTAAGTATTTCATAGATAGAGGCGTTAGTTTCCTTGTCAGCCTGAGCTTTTTTTCCGTTTTTATATATTAAAGAGAGCTTGGAATCTGTTACGGTTACCTGTTTTACTTGTTTTGCCTTAATGTCTTTAAGCGCTACAGTTAGTGGAACAGTCTTTGTGTCCTGAAGCGCGGTGAAATCTCCTATTCCAAAACTTAAAAAAACAAAAAAGAGGAAAATGAAAAGATAGAGGATAATGTCTTTCCAGGTAAAGCGCATTCTAAATCCACTTTTTTTGCCCTTTGGCTTATTACGAGTTAGCTTCATGTTAAGATCCTGGAATTATACCATACTTGTGGCTGATATGATACTTACCTATATAAGAGGTTTATAGCCTGAGCCACCCCAGGGGTTACAGGAAAGTATTCGTTTTGTTCCTAAAAATAAACCTTTAAAAACCCCATATTTTTCTACTGCCTGAAGTGTATATTCAGAACAGGTAGGAGTGAATCTGCAGGAAGAGTTCAAGGGTAAAAGTGATCCCAGTATTATTTTTCTGTGAGGGGCAGTTTTTTGATATGTACGAATAAATTTTAAAAAAACAGTTTTCATCTCTTAATCACAAAATCATTACAGATAGACTCATCTGCATCTTTTATCTCAATACTTTCAACGCTTGCTGCTTCTGGTCCATAGAGGCAGCGTTTTACCATTTTTCCTACGTCTTTTTCATCACCTTGGAATAGTGCCTCAACTGTCCCCCTGTCAGTATTTTTTGTCCAGCCGGTTACATTGTTTAGTTGTGCCTGTTCTTGAAGAAAATATCTAAAAGAAACACCTTGAACAATTCCAGAGATAGTTACAAGCAACTGCTTCATAGAGGTTACAAAAGGCCCATTTTTTGCCTTACTTCTTTTATTGTTTCTTGTGCTACATTTCTTGCCTTTTCTGCACCCTCTTTAATAACTTTGTCAACATAATCAGGATTATTCTCAAGATCAGTCTTTTTTTCTTGAATAGGCTTAAGTTCATTAAAAATAGCCTCAGAAAGTTCTGATTTAATATCTCCATACCTCACTCCAAAAGAAGTATACAGCTTTTCATATTCTTCCCTTTTCTCTTTTCCCTCAAAAAGTTCTATAAATTCAAAAAGGCTTTTTACTCCTCCCTCAATTTTTTCCCCTTGTCCGCTGTCTGTAGGAACTCTTGCAATTTTTGACTTGATCTCTTCTAGAGAATCGGTAAGGTTAATAAAACTGCCTTCAACAGTCTTACTCATTTTCCCCTCGCCGGTTAAAGAAGGAACATATTCTCCTTTTGTTGCAAAACGCTGGGGTTCTGGAAAATCTGTGCCATAATCCTGGTTGAAGCGTCTTGCAATTTCACGCGCTACTTCTAAATGTGGCTCTTGGTCAATTCCTACAGGTACCAAATCTGCTTTGTATACCAAAATATCTGCAGCCATTAAAGCCGGATAATTTAAAAGCGCTAGTGTTGCATGTTCTGGGTACTGTTTTACCTTGTCTTTAAAAGTAGGTAAATGCTGCATTTTTGCAATAGTTACAACAGAAGAAAAATAAAATGCTAATTCTAGATGTTCTGGAACTTCTGACTGCTGGAAGATGACAGATTTCTCTGGATTCAAACCCGCTGCTAAATAATCTATGATAACTTCACGTCTATTTTTTCTCAGCTCCTCTATGTCATAAGGAGTAGTTATGGTGTGAACATCTGCAACCATGTAAAGCGTTTCATATTCGGAATTATTTTGAAGCTCAAGCATCCCTTTTAAAGCTCCTAAATAGTTTCCTAAATGGAGCCTTCCCGTTGCCCGTACGCCTGATAAAACTCTCTTTTTCATATTTGTATTATACCTTGTTAAGATTGTATTTCATAATTCCTGCATGTGCCCCGCCTTTTATGCGCTCAAGAAAATAGGTGTCCCCCAACGGTCCTTGAGCTTGACCTAGTATTTTTTTTATTTTTTTTAAATCTGTTTCGTCCAGTTGAAAGATAAAAGTTTTTAAGTTGCTAGAGAGGTGTGCAGAGTTTCGTGCTCCAATAATTATTCCAGAAACACCCGGTTTATCAAGAATATATCTAGATGCAACATTCGTAATTTTTACTTGGTGTTTTTTTGCTATGAAATCAAGAGTTTTTAGCAGCTCTTGGAATAGCTCCCATCCACCAAAATCATCAATGATCAACTTATACTTTGTTAAGGACCGATTTTCTAAAGGCTCTTTTGGTTCTTTTTTATTTAAATACTTTTCTGACAGAAATCCACCTGCTACAGTCCCGTAGCATAAAAGCTTAATGTTGTTGGCTTTCGCAAAATGTATAAGCTTTTTTTCTGGCCTAGCATCAATAATAGAATACTGGTTTTGAGAAGAAGTAATCTTCACTCCTGCAGCTAGTATTTCTTGTAATCTAATTACGTCAAAATTTGTTACACCGATATACTGTATCTTCCCTTTTTTTTGTAGTTTTTGCAACACAAGAGCAGTCTCAACATATTTTGGTACGTCATAATCCCACCAATGAAATTGAACCAGATTTAGCCTCTCTATGCCTAGTCTTTGAAGAGATCTGTCTATAATAACTTCTGTATCCTTAGGCTTAATTGCTGGAAGAAGAGCCAGATCCGGAACATATTTTGTATGAATCTGTAATTCATCCGGAACCTTTATCTTAAAATCTTTTACAAATTTACCAATCAACTCTTCAACTCCCGTATAAATATCTGCACAGTCAAATGTTGTAATTCCAGCATTTAAATAAGCCTTCATATCTTTAATCGCTGCTTCTCTGCTTATGTTCCCATGTCCTCCTGCAAGCTGCCACCCTCCCTTAAGGATTCTAGAAATAAAATAGTCTGGTGCAATCTCAATTTTTTCTACAATGTTGTTCATCTGTATCTTATTCTCATTCTACTACGTAAAAATTCTCCAGGCATTTGTTCTCCTCCACTTCCGGCAACAGAACCCGAAAGAGCTTCTGGAACTTGGTGTTTTACTGCTTTGTAGTGTTCTCCCCTAAATCTACGAAGTAAGTTCCCCAGCTCCCCAATTGCAAAAGCAAGTTGAGGTGGGTTGTCAAACTGTTTACAAAAAGACAAAAGCGTTAGATCATTCTGTACTAATTCATTCGCGTTATCAATTTGTAACCTCCCAGCCCGGGGGAAGTAAATTCTATTTTCTCTAAGATAATTTGCGTGATCTTCAGGAAGCTCTTTTCCTGCAAGCAATAATTCTAATGTCGGAAACCCGGCAGTAAAAGCTCCGCTCGGTCCTTTTGTCTCTCTTGTTGGATGAGACCCAAAATAGGGTCGAAAAGTATTAAAGTGATCTTTGTTTTGCACACCTACTTGGTGCATGGTGCCAATGGTGGATTCAAGAGATTTTAGAATAAGTGCAGTACTTGCAGAAGCATGTTCTATAGCGCTAGCTCCGGTTTGTGAGAGCAAAGAGATACTTGTAAGCATCTGAATAATTGCGTCATCCAAATTAACCTCGATATCTTTATGTCCATTGTAAAACTTTGCTTCTGTTTCACCGGTTTCCCCCCGTGTAAAACGTCTCATGTCATCTCGCGGATTTATCATGATAATTTCTTCATAAGAGAGTCCTTTGGGCTGATCAGATTCTTCAGAAAAAATATCAACCAGCTCAGAAAGCTTGTCGGGAATTACTCCTTGGGAATGAACTATTGCAGCTTCAAGCATTTTTAGGTCAAGTCCAGCCAAATCCCTTTGGGGCGGGGTTAATAGTGTATTTCCAATACGTTCGGAAGAAAGTCCCGTGATTATTCTTCCGATGTGTTGCGACAATTGAGTTGGAGTTTCGAGTCCATGCCTTATTCTGTCTAAAGCTTGCGGTAGTCTTTCCACAACAAAGGTGCTTACAGCGCCAAGCGGACGAGTTTTGGCTTTGAGTTCAGTCTCGCTCAATTCTACTTTTGGTTGAGGAATATCTTTTATAATGACTGAGCCTCCTTTCTCATAGGCACAACTGTTACATTACTATGCTTAAAAGTTCTTTTTTTAAGCCTAGTGATCTTAAAAAGTCCTCCGCAGTTTGGATCAGTACACGAAATAATTGCATCTGTTGACACCCAATCAGCTGGGGAGGTTATCCTTTGTTTTGCAGGAAGAATTGGTAAGATTCCTGCAAGAGAATACATGGAAAACTTCATACCCTTTTCAAAGACTAAATTTTCTCCAATAACGTAAAAGCAATCCCCAGCCTTATGGCTGCAGACAAAGGGATCCTTTCCATTTATTGTTTCTACTTTTAAATCAAATAATTCAAATTCTTCTTTTATTTTTCTCAAAGAAAATCACCTCCAATAAAAAAACCTCCCGCTTAGGGGAGGTTTAATGCAAGAACAATCCTCCCCTTTCTTAGGAGGATGTCCAACTAGTTTCAGCTTGTATGTTTTCGTTATACATTTTTAAAACTTCCTTTCTGTATCTCTTTTGAGCCGCGTGTTACCGTTGCAATTCCTACCCCTAATTCCTCCGCTATTTTGTGCTGTGTCTCTCCCCTTTTTAGCCGTTTTACAATCTCGAGTCTTGTCGGTAACTCCTCTAATTCTTTTGGTGTTAAAATCCCTTTTAGAAAATCAAGCATTTCCTTTTCAGTTTTAATTTCTAAAACTGTTTTTATAAAAGAACTAAGAAGAGAGCTCATTAATACTATTATACTAGTACGCTAGTATAATGTCAAGAGGTTCATTTGAGGGTATTTATGCACTTTTTAAATTGATTATCTCGATCTTTACTTTTGAGCGAAGCGAAAAAGCAAGCTTCTAACGTGGGGTGGATAGCAAGAAGCGTCTATAATAGATTTACGTATTTTTTAAACTCATCACCTCTGTCTTTAAGCTTTCGAAGAAAGCGCAAGGATCGCTACAGTTTACTTACGTAGTTTTTGAATTGATTCCCGCGATCCTTATAGTTTTTAAACATTCCAAAACTTGCACATGCTGGAGAAAGTAAAACAACATCTCCAAGTTCAGCAATTGAGGATGCCTTTTTTAAAATTTCTTCCATGTTTTTACATTCCTCAACTATCTCAATCTTTGGATTATGTATTTTCTCTTTAATTCTTTCCCACTCTACCCCAATTCCTATAATTGCCTTAATATTTTTTGCCTCATTAATGGTTTTTCCTAAATCTGTAAAATCAGAATTCTTGCTTGACCCTCCTAAAATAAGAATTTCAGGTTCTGAAAACGCCTCAATTGCAGCTATCGCAGTTTCAGGAGTAGTAGAAAAAGAATCATCGTAATACTTAACACCCTTTATTGTTTTTATAAGCTCTAATCTGTGCTCGAGTCCTTTAAAGGTTTTAAGAACTTTAACAATAGATTTCATCTTTGCCCCTGAGAATATTGCGGCACAAACTGCGGCACAAACATTTTCCAGATTATGGCGCCCAGGAAGAAGAATATCTTTTGTGTCTACTACTTTCTCCTCATGATCTGTCATTTTTATGTAGACTGCACCATCCCTAACAAAGCATCCCTGTTCTACATCTTGTTCTCTGCTTACTTTATAGATTTTCCCCGTCGTTTCAATGTCCGACTCATTGCTTGCCGGATAGTCTTTGTTCACAATTGCATAGTCAGATGGTTTTTGAAATCTGAAAATATTTCTTTTTGCATCAATGTATTCATACACGTCTTTGTGATAATCAAGGTGTTCAGATGTAGTCATAAGCATAACTGAAATATGAGGACTGCTTCTTAAATCTTGAAGCTGAAAAGAAGACATCTCAAGAACCACTTTAGATTCAGGGGTTAACTTCTCAAGAAAAGAAATTGGTGGGGTGCCAATATTTCCTCCTAGATAAGTGTCATACCCTTCTTCTTTAAGCATTTCGTATATGAGAGATGATGTAGTTCCTTTTCCTTTTGTGCCGGTAACTCCTGTTATTTCACACGGGCAAAGATCAAAAAACAATTGTGTTTGAGAAGTTATGATGCTTCCATTTTTTTCTGCATCTTCTAGTACGGGTAAAGACCGTTTAATTCCAGGGCTTCGAAAAATAACCTCGTATGAAGAAAGATTTTTAAACGCACTAGGCCCCGTAATTACTTCCACTCCGGAACCTTGAATTAGCCCTTTTTCTTTTTGTTTTTTTTCATCAAGAACAGTTATAGTGCCTACTTTTCCTTTTAAAAAATCAATCAAGGCGTTTCCTTCAACCCCTGTTCCTAAAATTGCAATTCTTTTGTTTTTTAAATTTTCAAGCTTCATACCTGAATAGATTCAACAGTTAACTTTTTATTTGTTAATTTTTTAACAATTTTACAGAACACGTCTGCATTTCCAGTTGTATAATACCAATCTTTGTCTTTTTTGTCAGCAAGCATGTGGTTTGCCTCAAGGATTCTTTTTGTTTGTCTTGCAACAGCTCCGCCTGAGTCTAAAATTAAAACATCCTGCCCTATTATTTTTTGGATGTCAGTTTTTAGAAAGGGATAGTGTGTACACCCCAAAGCGATAACATCCACCCCCTTCTTTTTTAATGGTAAAAGGTTGGTTTTGAGGATTTCTGCTATTTTTTTATTGTGTATATTTCCAGCTTCAACAAGTTTCTCAAGGCCAGTTGCGCCATTTTTAAAAACAGTTACATTATGCGCATATGTTTCTATCAGGTTTTTAAGGTACGAACTTTTTATGGTTGAGGGGGTTGCAAAGATGGCTATTTTTTTTGTTTTAGTTTCTTCCGAAGCCTTTTTTACTACGGGCACAACACCAATAATAGGAATATGAAAGTTTTTTCTTAGGATTGAGATTGATGCAATTGTAGATGTATTACACGCAACAACGATAAGTTTTACTTTATGTTTAATAAGAAAATGTGAGATAGCTCGTGCTCTTTTTTGTATTACAAGCTTAGATTTGTCTCCGTATGGAGCATTTTTTTGGTCAGCTAGATAAACAAAAGATTCTTTGGGAAGAAGTTTTTGAATTTCAGAAAGTATAGTTAGTCCTCCTACTCCTGAGTCAAAGATTCCAATTGGGGAATTTTGCATGTGGCTGGAGTGGGGTTCGAACCCACGACCTATGCGTTATGAATGCATTGCTCTAACCAACCGAGCTATCCAGCCGAGCTGTAATTCAATTATATAAAATTGGCGGAGGGACGGGGATTTGAACCCCGGATATCCTTGCGGATATACCTGCTCTCCAAGCAAGCGCACTAGACCACTATGCGATCCCTCCGAGTCTACGAGGAGCGGCCGCACAAGATTCTCTTATGCGATCCCTCCGAGTGAACTATGAATTATGAATTACTGAAGCTGATTTTGCAAGCTCCTCAATCCTGGGACGAGCCTCAATAAACACATCTTTATCTGATTTATATGTTAATCTCCCTAGAACCTCATTTATAGAAAGCCACTCTACATTTTCCATTTCATGATCGTGTCGGGTGATGTCTCCCCCTACGTATTTCATAATAAAATAGTATACTGTTTTTCTTCTTTTTAGTCCGTCCATAACATACCAATATGTGACGGGGTTTACCTCTTCTAAAATTTCCCCCTCAGCTCCTGTTTCTTCTTTCACTTCTCTTAAAGCTGTATCTTTCTTATCCTCTCCTTTTAAATGTTCTTTGTCTCCTATTAGGCCTTTAGGAAATACCCAGCCGTGGTGGAATGAGTGCTGAGACACGAGAATTGCGGTTGAATCATTCTCAACTTTAAACACTATTCCTCCTGCTGAAAATTCAAGTTTAGTTTGTTCTTTCATAATAGTATGCGGAGGGTACAGGATTTGTCCCGCTTTTAATTGCGGAGGAAAGAGGATTTGAACCTCTGAAAGGCTTACGCCTTACGGTTTTCGAAACCGTTCCGTTAGACCACTCCGGCATTCCTCCATAAGTTCCGCAATTAAACTGCGGGATTCGAAACTCGCGCCGTAGACCTCTGGGCCAACCCTCCCCTTCGTTAAAAGAAATCTATTAAACTGTGCGCACCCGAGTGGAGTCGAACCACCAACCGTTGGAACCGCAATCCAATGCTCTATCCATTAAGCTACGGGTGCCTGCATTTTTTGCCCCATATATCTTGAGATTTTTTTAAATCCTAAAGCTACGGGTGCCTGCCTTTTTAAAAGGTGAGATGTGTGTATTTTAGTTGATTTTAGCTCTACAATCAAACTTTTGAGTTTAGCTGGAAACTCTGTCTAGAGGAAAATTCTGGGAAAGCCAATCGGCAGATTTTTCCATAAAAGATTTTTTGACGACCTCCCTGTATGGAAGAAAATTAATAAGCACCCTGCGTAAATGGTCCCGAGTAACATTTCCAAGTGTAATTTTTAATTCTCCGGGGATAAGAGCTTCTGTTCTTACCACTAGAACATCTACTTTGTCAAAATGTTTAAAGTAGAAGTCATACAGCTCATTCCAGATATAGAAATGATCTTCTACCTTTATGCCCTCAGTGGAAATTCTATAGTGGAAGTCTTTTGGCGGTACCGTTGAGAGAACTATCGCAAGAAATGTTACTGCTGCTACCGCGAGCATAAGCTGATATTGCGCAAAGAGAAACACAATAATTTCTATAAGGAAAAAAATAAGAAGACACGACATATAGAATTCACGGTTTTTTTTCCTAAATGGCCTTCCTGGCGCTGTCCAGGAAAGAAGAGTTCTTACGTCATTAAAAGCCATATCTCCTTCATGTTGTAGGTGTTCAGAGGCAGCTTGATCCATACCTTAATAATGCACCAAATGAGATATTAAATCAAGTAGACCGAAGGTAAATTATAGTTCAAGAAGGGTTGTACTGTCTGAATCCTTTGCATCCTTAATATACTGAAGATATCTTTCTGTTGAGGAGAGGCGTTTGTGCCCAAGTACCTTTGAAAGAAAGACTAAAGAAACGCCATTTCTTAAGTGGTGAGCAACAAATGTATGTCTTAAGTCGTTAATCTTTGCGTTTTCAATTCCAGCTTTTCTAAAATAGCGTTCAACTGCATCCCTTATATTTCTTACTAAAAATGGCTTTCCTGTTTTGGTTACAAAAACGTGATTATCAGAAGTGTTAGGGCGTGCAGTAAGATATCTTTTTAGCGCCTCTTTTGCACGTCTGTTTACCTGAACATCACGAGCTGCGTGTCCTTCATAAGGTGCAATATGAAGAGTATTTTCTTCAACATCAGACATTCTAAGGGCTGCAAGTTCTCCAATTCTAATTCCAGTTTGTAACAACACCTCAATAATCGCATAGATTCTAGGATCAATAGAGGCAGCATCTCTTAGGGCTCTGTATTCAAGAGGCGTTAAAATTCTAGGAGGAGAAAGTTCATATTTTGGGTGCGCTACCAAAAGTGAAGGATCGTCGGTGATGTATTCATTTACTTTAAGAAATCTGTAGAAGGTTCTTGTTGAATTTAGCTTTCTAGAAAGAGATTTAGGCGTGTAGCCTTTTCCTTGAAGGTGAGCAAGAAATGCTTCAATATCAGTGCTGGAAACGTCTTTAACATTTTCTTTTTTAAGCTCCTCTAAAAACGTTATAAGCTGGTCAATGTCTTTTCCATATGCTAATATAGTCGCAGACGCACGCTTTTTAGACTTTAAAAAGTCCTGAAATTTTGTATGGGCTTCTCTTATTTTAACCTGATCATTCATTATTTTTTGGTTTTGGAGAGCGCGAAAATTTAAGATAAAGCCTATAATATCAATATAGTACTCTAATGTCAAGCATAAGATTTTTGTTTAGTTTTCGACGTATTATACTAGTACTTGCTCTTGTTATGCTTGCAATTCTTGCAAGAAATATTGCACTGTCTATTGCCTCCTCATATAAGCGCGCAAAGCTCGTAGAAGAATTACGGGAAGAATTATCTTTAAAAAAGCAGGAACAAGCCTATCTTTCCCAGAAACTTGTAGTAGCAAAATCTCAGGGCTTTGTAGAGGATCAAGCTCGAACAAAGCTGGGACTTGTTAAACCCGGAGAAAAAGTGGTAATTGATGAGCGGATTGAGGTCAAAAAGCCAGTTGCTATAGGCCTTACTGTGCCTGTTTGGTTTAAGTGGTGGAAGCTTTTTTTTGAAAGTTAAATTGTGTTGCGGGGCCAGGAATCGCACCTGGCCTAGGAGATTATGAGCCTCCTGTGCGGCTTTACACTACCCCGCGCGTATACTTATCTTACCAAATATTTAGCCTTGAGTCAAAATTTGCTTTACCTTCGTACTCATGGTATAATTCTTGCTTATGCAACAAAGACCAAAACTTCCCGTTGAGCCTCGCAAGATAACAGGGAAAAAGGTAAAAACTCTAAGACGAGAAGGCACTCTACCTGCAAATATTTACGGCCGAGATTTTAAATCAACAGCAATTCAGTTACCCGTAAAAGAATTCAAGAAGGTTTATGATGTTGTTCATGAGACAGGATTGGTGGATGTAGACCTGAAAGGAGAAATAATACCAGTTCTTATTAAAAATGTTGTGCTTAATACACTTACAGAAGAAGTATTGCACGCAGATTTTCACAAAGTAAACCTTAAGGAGAAAACTACCGCGAAAATTCCAGTTGAAGCTATGGGAGAACCAAAGGCTGTTTCAGACAAGGTTGGGCTTTTAGAGCAGCCAATGATGGAAATTGAAGTTGAAGCTCTTCCCACAGATCTTCCAGAGAAGATTGAGGTTAATGTGGAAGGACTCTCTGCAGTAGATGATCAGATATTAATTTCTGATCTTAAGCTTCCTGCAGGGGTTGAAGCGCTCTCAGAGACATCACAAGTAGTATTTAAGATTGGAGAATTGGTTACTAAAGAAATGGAAGAACAAATGGCGGCCGATGAAGCAGCAGCTGAAGAAGCTCAGACAGAGGCTGTCGAGGGTGAGGCTCCAGCTGAGGGTGAGGCTCCAGCCGAAGGTGAAGAAAAAACAGAAGAACCAGCTGCGACGGAAGCGTCTACCGAAGAAAACTCATAGTTTTTCCAACTCTTCTCTTAATCTTTCAGCCTCTTTCATTCCAGGATTTAGCAAAAGCGCTCTTTGAACATATTCTTCTGCTCTCTGATTATCCTTAAGTTTTCCCGCATGAAGCGCAGCCTGATAGTAAACCTGCGGGTAATTTGGAAATTTTTGCATCAATTTCTCCCATGAAACTAGTGAAGCTAATTCTTTTTCACGTTCTCGTTTTAGGATAAGGTAGTTTGATAGAAGATAGAAAAGAAGACTTGCGAATACAAAAAAAAGAAACAAGAGACTTAAAAGTATCACATTGGAATACAATTTCTTTCTTGCGGTAATCATGCGGTAAAAATGCGGTAATAACGTTCTCAACATAGATTTATTATCTCAGGCAAAAAGAAATCTGTCAAAATTTGACATACACTTTAAATCTTTATATACTACCTCCAGGAAGACAGAAGGGACTGTTTCTTTGTTAAGAGCGTGTAGTCCCGTTTTAAACGGGAAAACGAGGAGAAGGTCTCTATCATAAGAGAAATCGGACTCTCAGAGATGAGAAGTATTTGCGGAAACCTTCAGGTTGTAGCACAAACCTTAAAAACTTTTTTAAAACCCTGCAGTAATGCAGGACAGAAAGAAAAGCTTACGTGCTCCCCCTAGTCTTCTGTAAACTTTCATATGTGCGGTATCTTTGGCTACGTTGGTAGAAATAACAGCGCGCCTCAAATGATTCTTGAGGGATTAAAACTCTTGGAATATAGAGGTTATGATTCGTGGGGAATTGCTGCCCAAAAGGATGAGAAGGTTATAATAGATAAACACATAGGAAAAATTGGGCACGCAAAAACTAGTCTTTTGCAAAGCACCATTGGTGTAGGGCATACAAGATGGGCAACTCATGGAGGCGTTACCGTTGAGAATGCTCATCCTCACGTTGACTGCAAAAAGGAGATTGCTGTAGTCCATAACGGTATAGTAGAAAACTATATAACGCTTAAAAAAGAACTAATTTCTCTTAATCACACATTCTTATCAGATACGGATACAGAGGTAATAGTACATCTTATAGAAGAGAATCTTAAGACGTATCCATTTTCAGAAGCAGTAAGAATCTCTTTTAAAAGACTTGAAGGTCTTTCAGCAATTGTAGCAATAAATCCTAAAACACACGCGTTAGTAGCAGCAAAGAACGGTTCACCTTTAGTGATAGGAATTGGAAAAGATGAGTTTTTTGTTGCTTCTGATGCTGTAGGTATACTTTCTCACACTAAAGATGTGGTATTTCTTGAAGATAATCAAATGTCTATTCTCTCGACATCTCTAGAGTTTAAAGAAATAGAAACTGGAAATAGTATTCAGCCTGAAGTAACTAAACTTTCCTGGGTATTTGAGGAAGCAGAAAAAGGTAGCCACACACATTTTTTCATAAAGGAAATTTATGAAGAACCTAAGGTAATTGAGAATATTGCGCTACATAGTCTTTCCAGTGTTAAAAAATTAACAGATGAAATAGAAAAAGCTTTTGGAACGTTTTTGATTGCGTGTGGTTCTGCGTCATACGCCGCATTGGCGGCAACGTATCTTTTTGCAAAAGTTTCTAAAAAGCATGTGAACTTTGCAGTAGGCTCAGAGTTTAAGTATAGTGAGGATTTTATTTCCAAAAAAACGCTTGTTATTCCCATCTCTCAAAGTGGAGAGTCTATAGACGTGATTGAGCCTATAACTCGGGTTAAAAAACAAAAAGGAGTAAAAATAGCCTCAATTGTAAACGTATTAGGCTCTACTCTTTACAGAATGTCTGATACAAAGGTGTTGCTAAATGCAGGCCCGGAAAAAGCGGTGGTTGCAACAAAAAGTTTTACGGCTATGATTGCGGTAGTTTTTCTTGCTGCGTACACACTTGCTGGAAAACAAAAAGAAGGAGTTGAAATTTTGCATAAAGCTTCAAAAGATGTTTCGAGGATTTTAGAAGATTCCTATATAAAACAAATTAAAAAGCTTGCAGAAAAACTTAAGAAAAAAGAACATGTGTATGTTATTGGGAGAGGTTTGTCATATGCAGCGGCGCTTGAAACAACTCTAAAGCTAAAAGAGGCGGCATATCTGCACGCAGAGGCATTTCCAGGAGGAGAACTAAAGCATGGAGTTATTGCACTTATTGAGAAAGGAACTCCCTGTATAGTTATTGCTCCCAATGATGAGACATACGCAGAAATAGTTTCAAATGCTCAGGAGATAAAAGCAAGGGGAGGATATATTATTGGGATTGGGCCTTTGAACAATCCTGTTTTTGATGAGTTCTTGCTAACAGAAGATTTAAAAGAAGCAACAATACTTTCTCAAGTCGCTGTTTCGCATCTCTTAGGATACTATACGGCGCTTGATAGAGGAGTTGAAGATCCTGATAAGCCAAGAAATTTAGCTAAATCAGTTACGGTTAAGTAAATTTCTTGACTTGCGGTGCTCGCTTTGCTGCGCACCTAAAGCCCAGAAACCTTGCAAAAAGTGTAACTGTAAAATAAACGCTTATGATTTTAAAATTTAAAGAATTGGTTGAATGTCTGGACTTGCGCTCCTCGGCTTAGCCTGCGGTGCTAAAGCCACGTAACTTGACTGAATCGGCCACAGTTAGATGGTTATTTTACTTTCCATATTTCAGCGTTGGCATTTGAATACGCTTTTTCTAATCCTAAATCTTGCGGAAGATAGGGTAAGTTTTCCTTATAGTCTTCATATTTTGCAAGATACACGTAAGTAATCTTTTTATCCTTTAGGATTTTTTTTGCGGTTTTACTGTCTTTTGCAAGCAAAAATGAAAGGTCGGAAATAGCTTTCTTCTCAGAATATTTTAAAACATAAGATTTATTTCCCGTTGCAGCTGTTGGTTTGTATTTACTTTGGAATGCACACTTAAAGCAACTACTTTCATACACTAGAACATTTCCTTGTTCTAGCCCTTTTAATACAGTGAGAGCGGTATATTCATCCTGACTAATATATGTTGTTTGGGGTATTGGTGAGAAAATAGTTGTTGGGAGGAATTGAAACTTTTTCTTAAAAGAAAAAGGAATGGTAAAGAAAAAATTTCTCACAATGATTCCCTCTTCTGAAGTCTTGTACTCTTTTTCAAATAGTATGGTTTTTTCAGGTAAAATTATTCTGTCCTCAAGAAGTTCAATAGCTGCTTTTTCAAAAACAATCTCATTTTCCTCAATATCTTTTAACTGTCCTAAATTTAAAGTTGAGACAGATGAAGGTTTAATTACAGTATCCAAAAGAAAGGGAACATTTATAGAAAGAGAGTATTCCTTGTTTGGCGTGAGGTAATTAGGTTCTCTTAAGTTTTTAAAATAGCTTCTTAAATCTATAATCTGTGTCTGGTTTGTTTCATGATTGTAAATTACCCCAACTCTATATCTTGGAGTCTGAAACCAAATGACATTTTGAGAAGACCCTAAAAGATCCTGAGAATAAATAAAATGATTGGGGGAAAGTTCTGGAAATGCTTTCCTATACCATAATGAAAAGTTTTTCATGGTTAAGATTCTAGTATTTTTTACTGCTGTGATATCTAAATGATCCGAAAAGTACTTAGCATAATCATCTGAATGCAAGTCTGCCTCTAGGCCAATTGTGAGATGACCAAATTTATTCTGTGGGTGCTGAATTGCAAAAACTTCCGTAAGTTTTTCTACATAGTTAGAGTCAAGTCCAATTGTGGAATAGTCCTGAATACTGTAGAGACTGGGCTGTTTTCTCACGTTTTGAGCATTATTATAACCGTTTAATGGGTCACGTGCGGCCCACCTAAAGGTTACAAGGTCGAGCTTATTTTTAGAGTCTTGCGCAGGAAGTGCTGCGTTGATTTTACTGGGATAATACGGGACCGACCACCAGGTTCCCCAGAGCGCATATCCGTCCAGATCATACTGGTCAGACATAGCAAGTGTTCCTGTAATATTGTATTTACTTTTCATGAAAGACAAAGAATAGGCATCTGTCCACCAGGATCCAACTGAAACAGGATAGTATCCAAACGTTTCTTTAAATTTTGTAAATAGTGTGTCGATTAGCTTTTTCCTATCAGATTGAGTGTACCCGGAAAGAAATAATGATGTTGCTCTATGCCAAGAATCAGTTTTATTGTAGGAAACTTGTGCTTTTCTGCAGAGTTCCGGAGTCACTTCTAAGAATATTCCCAGCTCTTGTTGACTGTCAATCTTCTTAAGTTCAGAAACAAAATCCTTTTTTTTTAAAACATCGTAAGTCACAAGCCACGTTGCCGGGAGATCACGTTTTTTAATTTCTGCGTACTCTGCTTTAAAGCTTTTAAGATAACTCTCTGTGTAAGTAGAAATTCTAATTGGATTTACAATAGTGACAAAGGTATTGTTTTCTGCAAAAGCCTTACCGGAAAAGGAAACGACAAGAATAAGAGGAGTAAAAATAGAAATTAACAGATTACGCA
>CAZQIA010000004.1:0-23903 GCA_964593215.1 uncultured Gammaproteobacteria bacterium | reverse complement strand
CCACTCACTCTTTAATGTTATCCTAAGGAAACCCTTTTCTTCCTTCTATTTGCGCCCCGTACTTATTGCAAATTTCAACGTACTCAGGAAGAACAGAGGAAGCAGCGTGTAAAACCAATGGTACAGAAACTTTTTCCCTAATTCTTTTTAATCTATCCAAATCAATCCTTGGATCCCCTTTGAATTTATACGCACCATGAGAAGAACCTATAGCAACCGCAAGACTGTCACAGCCAGTTTTTTCAACAAATTCAGCAGCTTCATCTGGATCTGTATAAATCCCTTCCCCCATTTTCCCACCCTCCTCACCAGCATCAAATTGAGAACCAATTAGCTGTCCTAACTCTGCCTCCACTGAAACACCTTTGCTGTGGGCGTAATCTACAACCTCCTTTGTCATTCTTATGTTTTCTTCAAATGCTTCATGGCTTCCGTCAATCATAACAGAGGTATAGCCCTCATCAACAGCACTTTTGCAAAGCTCCACGGAAGGACCATGATCTAAATGCATTGCTATAGGAAGTTTTGTCTCCTCTTCTGCCGCTTCAATAAGTTTTTTAAGATATGCCGGATTTGCGTATTCCCGAGCACCCTTACTAATTTGGAGAATAACGGGAGCGTTAAGGTTTTTTGCAGCGGCAATTATCCCCTGTACAATCTCCATATTGTTAACGTTAAATGCACCTACTGCAAAGTGGTTTTCCTGAGCCTTTCTAAGAAGCGTATCTGTGGTAACAAACATACACTTAGTTATATCACACTTTTATTCTTTATAAAACCTGTTATAAAGCGTCCGGTTTAAATTCTGGTTGAGATGATAACTGTGCATTAATTTCGTCAGGAGTAAGTAACCCTGCTTGTGCACCAACCTTCTGCATTACTGAATTTGAGTTAACGGCTCCCCACTTCATTGCCTCTTGTACATTATTCCCATGAAGAATGCTTGCAAAAAATGCTGCAGCGTAAGCATCTCCAGCTCCCGTTTTATCGACTGTCTTTGCGGTTTTATCATAAGGAGGAAGTGAGTAAAATTCTCCCTTCGAGTATACGTAAGCTCCATTCTTCCCATCTGTTACAGATACTGTTTCAGGTCCCAGCTTAGAAAGTTTTGCAAGCAAATCCTTTACGTCTTCACCTTTTTCTCCTTTTTTAGCTAGTAATTTCTCGCCTTCTTCTTTATTTACAAACAGAATTTGAGAACCTGCAATTACTTCATACACAACGTCATCTAGGTTTGCAAACTGAGGAGATCCTGGGGAAAACGCAACAACCATGTGGTTCGTATGAATAAAAGAAACTATATCTTTATAGGCCTGTACCCATTCCTTCCCAATAGACGTAAGATACATAGCTTCATACGTTTCCACGTGTGAGGGATTGAATTTATGTTCACGTACTTCGTGATGGGAAAAAATAACCCTATCAGATGAAAAATCAAAGATTAAAGATATGGAAGTATTGTCTCCAAACCCATCATGTTCTATCAGCTTTATACCTTCTTTGTCTATAGAGTCATGGATAAGTTTTGAAAAAAGATCTGAGCCAAAATAAGTATAAAATGAGCTATCCATCCCCAATCTTTTAAGTCCTACAGATACGTTCGATCCATTTCCGCCTAGGCACATTTGGGTAATATTTATGGGAACCTTATCCCCCAAGCTAAAGGACACGGATTTATCATCTTGGGCAAATGATGTAGCTTGTTGAGGGGTAATAAAAACGTCTATATCACAAGAGCCTATTGCAAGAGTTTTCATAGATAAATTTATTGTAGCATGCATTTTTTTATAAATGCAATTGCACACGTCTTTTTTCTTACTACTTGAGAAAAATCCTTATTTTACGTATAATTTAGAGTATTCCCCTGCCTTTATCTAACTTTTAGTACCGAAAAATTATCGGATACTATTATGCTGGGATGGAGATAATAAAAAATCTGCTCTATGTATTAATTTTAATCTTGATAAAGATTGGGGATAGTGTGCTTTATTGCTTTGCTCTTCCTAAAAGAATATTGGGTAAAAATTATATAAGAAATACACGAATTACTCCATTTCTATTTAATATAAAAACTCTTCCTCCCAAAAAATCCAGGAAGCTTCACGAAAAACAAGTGCTCTACAAAGCTCCAAAACCTAAAAATTGGAAGGTTATATTTCTGAAAAGAGTTAAAAAAAAGCTGGGAAAAGTGACAGGATTTGTGCTTTATGGAACCTTGAAAGTTGCCGCAAAGATTCTTGAAATTATATTTGAATTTTTTCTTTTTGTAATTACAAGCTTACTGTTTATCATAAAGATCCTACTTACTCCCTTTGTTGCTATCTATAGGTTTGATAAAAAATCAAGAAGACTCTTCTCAAAGGAACAGAAAAGGCTAAGGGAAATAGACGAAGCAAGGAAGCGTGCGAGGAAAAAACCTACATTATGGTTTTCCATAAAGATATTTTTCTGGGGAATGGTTTTTGCTACATTTTTTGTGTTTCTGCCGGGTTTAACTTTAATTTTTCTAACAGACCTTCCAAATCCTTCAACCCTATCAGTAAACACAATTCCAAAAACTACAAAAATTTTCGATAGAAACGGTAAGCTTTTGTACGAGATTTTTGCAAACCAAAACAGAACAATAGTACCTTTGTCAAAAATTCCAAAAGACTTAGTGCGCGCAACTATAGCAATTGAGGATAGAGATTTTTACACTCATCCCGGCTTTGACGTTAAGGGAATAGCACGCGCCTTTGTCGCTGATACGACTTCTGACAATTTCCAAGGTGGTTCAACAATCACACAGCAACTTATAAAATCTTCTCTTCTTAACTCTTCCCCTACTATCAGCAGGAAGGTTAAGGAAATAGTGCTTGCATTCTGGACTGAAAGAATTTACAACAAGAATAAAATCCTAGAACTTTATTTTAACTATGTGCCCTATGGAGGAACAGCCTGGGGAGTTGAAGCTGCAAGTGAAGTATACTTTGGAAAACACGTAGAAGATTTGGATCTTGCTGAATCTGCTTTTCTAGCAGGACTTCCGAGAGCACCAAGTATTTATTCTCCTTATTCTGAATATGCAACCGCTTGGAAAAAACGTCAAAAGGATGTTTTAACTGCCATGGTTAAAGCACATTACATCTCACAAAAAGATGCGCTGTCTGCTCAAAACAAACAGTTAACCTTTGTTGGGCCTAACACCTCAATTAAGGCTCCGCATTTTGTTATGTACGTAAAAAGTCTTTTAGAGCAAAAGTACGGTCTTTCAGAAGTAGAACGAGGCGGCCTTCAGGTTAGAACAACACTTGATTTAGATAAGCAGAATATGGTTCAGGATATTGTGACTTCTGAGGTGGATAGTGATAAAGATCTTAACATTACAAACGGAGCATCAATAGTAATAGATCCAAGAAATGGCGACATATTGTCAATGGTAGGCTCCAAAGATTATTTTGACTTAGATCATGATGGAAACGTAAATCTTACAAACTCCCTCAGACAACCTGGCTCAACTGCTAAAATCATCACATATTCACTTGCATTATCCTCCGGTTTTACTCAAACTACTCTTCTTGATGATTCCCCTCTTACCATTACACCTGCTCAGGGACCATCATACACGCCAGTTAACTATGACGGTAGAAATCATGGGAAATTACCTTTAAGACTTGCTTTTGCAAATTCATTAAATATTCCAGCTGTAAGAGTTGCTCAAAAGTTGGGAGTAGATAATATTATAGAACAAGCTCGAAAGCTAGGAATTACCACATGGAATGAACCTGAAAAATACGGACTCTCAATTACACTAGGCTCTGCAGAAACTACCATGGTTGACCTTGCGACCGTTTTTGCAACAGTTGCAAACGGAGGCGCAAAAATTGAAACTAATCCCATTCTTGAGGTAAAGAATGCAACGGGTGAAGTCATTTATAAAAAAATCCCTGAGAGCTCGCAAGTTCTTGCTCCGGGTGTAGCTTTTATTATCGCCGATATCCTTTCTGATAATTCGGCCAGAGCAATAGAATTTGGACTCAATTCGCCTCTTCAAATTCCTGGACACAGAGTTTCCGTAAAAACGGGAACTACAGACAGCAAGCGAGATAACTGGACTGTAGGATTTACTCCCAATGTGGTTGTAGCAACCTGGGTTGGAAATAACGATAACAGCCCTATGAGTCAAAACTTAGCTTCAGGGATAACCGGTGCTGCACCTATGTGGAATAAAATTATCACAAATCTTTTAAAAGATAGTACCGACGGTCCTCTTTTCATACCAGACGATATAGTTAAAAAATCATGCTATGGAAAAGATTTATACTACCTAAGGGGAACTGAAAGCAGCGCGTCTTGCAACATTCCTTCATCCAACTCGCCTACTCCCACTCCACCAACTACCGCATTTGCTTTGTAAAAGCTTGCAAAGCACCTACTGTTACCGTATAACTAAACGTATGTATTCGCTTAAGAATATTTCAAGTATTTCTGACTTTGAAGGTAAAAAAGTCCTTGTCCGGGTAGACAGTGACGTTGAATTGCAGGATGGGAAAGTGGTAGATGATACACGTCTTCAATCAAGTCTTGAAACAATTAATTATATTACTTCTCAAAATGGTTCTGTGATTATCCTGGGTCACCTAGGCCGCCCAGATGGGGTTGAGGTTGAAGATTTCTCACTTAAGCCTATTGCCCAGTGGTACAAAGAAAAATTAAGCGGAGGAGTTGAAGAGATAAAATTAGGAGATTTTAAAGGCTGGAAAATTACAGACGTTGTATCCTTATTAGAAAATTTACGCTTTTTTAAAGAAGAAGAAAACCCCACAGAAGATTTTATAAAAAAACTGGCAAATTTAGGAAACCTATATGTAGACGAGGCATTTGCCGTTTCACACAGAAACCACTCTTCTATAAGCGGCGTTGCTAAAATAATTCCGTCCTATGCTGGTTTTCATTTTCAAAAAGAAGTAGAAACCTTGTCAAAAGTTCTGGAAAACCCCGAGCGTCCACTTGTAGTTCTTATTGGAGGAGCAAAGATTGAGACAAAGCTTCCTATGGTTGAGACTATGCATAAAGTCGCTGATTATGTTTTAGTAGGTGGTCAAATTGCAGAACAAGATAAAATATTAATTGAAGAACAACATAAAAAAATAGAAGGGCACAAATCTATTGTTCTTGTTGCAGATAATGCTCCTGACGGACTGGATATAACGGTAAAAGACACAGAAAATTTTATCCAAATTTTTTCACTCGCAAAGACTATTGTGTGGAATGGCCCAGTGGGTAAGATGGGTGATGAAAGGACAGAAACAAACACGCTAAAAATTGCGGAGGCTATTGCTAATTCAGGTGTTTATACTGTTGTTGGTGGGGGTGACAGCCTGGCACTTCTACGACAACATAATTTGCTAGAGAAGTTTTCATTTGTGTCAACAGGAGGAGGAGCAATGCTAGAGTTTCTATCTGGTAAAAACCTTCCGGGTATAGAAGTCTTAAAAACCTAACTATTTCTCCAGCGCATCCAGTGCGATTTTCAAAGACTCTTCTTTGTGATGCTCATACGTATTAACAACTAAATCATAATACTTAGGGTCAAAATATACCCACTCTTCATCATTACCAACGTACATTTTTCTCCATTTTTCTAAGTCATTTCGTTCTCTTTCTAAAACCTCTTTTTTTGCATCATCCACTGCTTTTCCCTCTCTGTTTACTAACCTGTCAATTCTAATCTGCGTCTGGTCATTTCCAGAGTGATCTTCACAGATAACTAAAATCTTAAAGACTCCGTCTATGCCCTGCGCATTAAACCCAGCAAGCTTTGTTTCCATCACTATATTTTTATTATCGGAAAGGATTTTTTTAAGCTGTGCGTCAAAGAGAGCGTCTTCCTCGTCAGGTCTTAGATTTGTATCTTTTGTATCTACATTCATCTTTGACCTAATAGCTTCCCAGAAAATCTCTCCACCCTCCATATGTTTCCAGCCTAGATGATGAGCAATTCCCTTTGCAAGAGTTGTTGAACCTGCGCCAATTCTTCCAGAGACAGTAATTATTCTAATTTTTGGGGACATAGGAGAATTATATAAAGATTTTAGTAATTTTCAATTAGGAAGATTTATATTTATTCCCAAGAACAATTGTTTCCTCAATCAATCTATTTGCATATCCAAATTCGTTATCATACCAAGCTATAATTTTAAGCATGTTTCCACCTACTACCTGAGTCAAAGATAAATCTGCAATAGATGAATGGGAATTCCCTATTATGTCAGATGAAACAATTGGGTCAGTTGTTGTAGTAAAAATTCCTTTCCACCTTGCTGAGTCTGCAGCTTGCTTCAACGTACTATTTACCTCTTCAACCGTTGTGTCTTTTTTAAGTAGGAATGTAAAATCAGATAGTGACCCAACCGGAACAGGAACTCTTATCGCAAGCCCATTAAATATACCCTGTAGTTGGGGAATCGTTTTTGCTGCAGCTTTTGTTGCACCGGTTGAAGTGGGAATTATATTAAGTGCTGCGGCTCTTGCTCTCCTATAATCTTTGTGCCCTCCATCATGCAGTTTTTGATCAGATGTATACCCATGTATTGTGGTCATCATTGCCTTTTCTATTCCAAAAGTATCTTCTATAATTGCCGCAACAGGAGCAATGCAGTTAGTTGTACAGGAAGCATTACTTATAATGTTTTCTAGGCTATCTGTTTTATCAGAAGAAAGATTTACTCCTAAAACATACGTAGAGGAGGATTCCTCATCTTTAAACGGTGCTGATAAAATTACAGATTTTGCACCAGCATCTAGATGCAGCTTCATTTTATCAGGTGTTGTAAAATGCCCAGTTGACTCTATAACTACGTCCACATTAAGATCTTTCCACGGAAGTTTACTCGGATCCTTTTCTGAGAAAAACGGAACAACCTTATCGTCTACAACAAGCGCTCCAATTGAAGGAAGAGACGTTTTAACGGTTACTTCTTCTGGTTTTTGTGTAAAAAGCGAGTGGGATTGAAGTGCGTGATAGACTGTATCGTATTTTAATAAATGCATCCAGCCTGTCATATCTGTTGAGGCACCTGCATTTATCCCTACAACTTCTATCTCATCGGAATGTTTTTCAATAATTATCCTGTGGGCTACTCTGCCAATTCTTCCATACCCATTTATAGCTACTTTTATCATACAACTAGCGTATCAGAAAATATGCGTATTGAAAAGGGGTATCGTAAATTGTTGTCAAAATACACATATTTTGGTACAATACACTTATGTCTGAAAGAAAAGTTAAGCATAAAAAAGTAAAAGGAATAAAAAAACACGGGTTTTTATCTAAAACAAAAACCCACAACGGACGCAATGTCCTTAAAAGAAGAAGGCAAAAAGGAAGAAAAAGACTTACTCCTTCTTTGTAACTTCTCATGCTCAAAAAACAGCAAAGGTTTTCCTTCAGAAAAGGACTTCCCAAACATAAATTAATTACACCTCTTTTTGTGCTTAAATTTCAAAAATCTAAACATCCTACTTTTGCAGTTGTTGTTTCAAAAAGCGTTTCCAAAAAAGCTACGCAAAGAAATAAGATTAAGCGTATGTTTATTTTACAGCTTCAAGAAGCTTTAAAAACAAACCAATTACAGTTTGACCTCGTATTTTTCTTAAGGCGAAACTTTCAAGATTACACAAAATCAAGTATAATGAATGAATTGCTGTTTACAGTTTCTAAAATACAAAAATGAACATAGGACTATTATTTAGCACACTTTTTATAAACCCCATAACAAATCTTCTCATTGGGATTTACCAGCTTCTCGTGTTCTTGCATATTCCTTATCCTTTAGCATTTGCAATTATTACTCTCACCTTGCTTATAAGAGTTGTTCTGTACCCCATTACTTCTAAACAAATTAAATCTGCATATAAAATGCAGAAGGCAGCTCCTCATATTGCGGCAATGAAAGAAAAGCATAAAGATGATAAAAAAAAGCAGCAGGAAGAAATGATGAGAATTTATAAAGAACACGGAATAAACCCTGCTTCCGGATGTCTACCCATGATACTTCAGTTGATCATATTTATCTGTCTTTACCAGGTTTTATTTCATGCTGTTGCAGCGCAGCATCCAACAGACGCAATAAAACAGATTAATAATGTACTCTACTTCCCATGGCTCAAGATCCAGGGGGTTTGGGACACTACATTTTTTGGTCTACCCATGGGCTGGAAAGTTTCAGATCATTTTAGTAAGTTTCCCCTTTTAGCATTAGTTCCTGTTTCAACTGGTGTAATTCAATTTCTTCTTGCAAAAATGATGCTCCCTCACCCTGATGACGCGCCGGCTAAAACACCAGGCAAGCAAGATGATTTTCAGGCAGCCTTTCAACAGCAGAGCTTATATCTCTTCCCAATCATAATCGCTGTTTCTTCGTTTAATTTTGCTATCGGACTATCACTCTACTGGAATGCGTCAAATATTTTTGGTATACTTCAGCAGTATCTTTTAATTGGACCAGGAGGCGCACACCATTGGTTCAAAAAAGTTAACTTACATGGCAGAAGAAAACCTTAAATTAATTCAAGAAAAAACAGAGAAGTTATTTGAGCTTCTGGATGTTGATGCAAAAATAGAAATTTCAGAAGGAGACGAAGCATTTACTGTATCTATTGACGCTGGAGACAGCAACGCTCTTCTTATAGGAAAACACGGCAACACCCTTTCCTCTTTGGAATATGTACTTTACATTCTCGTAGGAAAGGACCTTCCAGAAGGGAAAAGACTTTACATAGAAATTGGAGGATACAGAGAGGAACGAGAATCATACCTTACAGACCTCGCGACTCGACTTAAAGAAGAGGTTGTCTCAACTGGGATTGAAAAAACTGTAAGAGGATTAAAACCCTGGGAAAGAAGGCTCGTTCACATGAGCCTTGCAGAAGACCCAGAGGTAACTACGGAATCTATAGGTGAAGACAAAGACAGAGTTCTTATTATAAAAAAGAAGTGAAACTTCTTACAAACCTAACCCCTTCAAGGATTTCCAGGCTCCTTTTTTTACTTATTGTATTTTTTCTTCCACAACAATTTGGACCACATTTTTGGCCCTCTTTTGCGTTTGTAGACGGTGTAAGACTTGACTATCTCTCCCCTACTATCTATGCCACTGACATTCTCATACTGGTCTTATCTTTTTTCAGCCTAAAACCTACTCTTAATTCAAACCAAACAAAAAAGCTTTTTTCAAACAAGCTGTTTCTTATATTCCTAGTAACAATTCTTATACCCCTCTTTTATGCGAAAAGTCCGCAAGCAATCCTTAACTCCTATATAAAATTTTCTGAACTTCTTTTCTTAGGATTATACACAGCTACACAACTTAAAAGAAGAGATCTCGTGCCAGTTTTTTCTACTTTCTGTGTAAGTATGACTCTAGAATCTATTCTTGGGTTAACTCAATTTATTTTCCAGGGATCCGCAAATGGTATGTGGTATTTCCTAGGTGAACGGTATTTTACTCCGAATAGTATAGGTCAAGCAGTCGTTGATTTAGGATCTGGAGTCTTAGTTCGTCCGTATGCGACTTTTCCCCATCCTAACATTTTTGCTTTTTACCTACTTACAGCGTCAGTTTTCTCAACATACATTTCCCACGCTTCAGAAAAAAAATCTTTAAGACTAACATTTCTCATGTTATTTGTACTCTTTCAAATAATTCTGTTCTTTACACTCTCAAGAGTGGTAATACTATTAGATTGCGTTTTTCTTTTTTACGCTTACTTTTTTCTGCCTTTGAAAGAAAATAGAAAAAAAAGAAAAACGTGGCTACTGCTTCTAACCTTGCCACTTTTTATCCTGCTCTTATACTCTTTCTATTTCTCGCAAAGGTTTTTTAACTTCCAAATATTATCAACAAGCATTATTCCAAGAGTTGATCTTTTAGTTGTAAGTTTAAAAATTATTTCTCAGAATTTCTTTTTTGGTGTAGGCCTTCACAATTTTTATTTCCATGAAGTTCTATTTCAAAAAGACCTTACAGGCACATATTTGCAACCCGTTCACAATATTTTTCTACTTATTGCCAGTGAGACTGGTATAGTAGGCCTTTTGACATTCGTGTATTTTACTATTTCTACCGGAAAACGCCTCATAAAAAACTTTTCAAGCTTTTATTCCTTTAATGAAAGAATGGTTTTAATAATTCTCTTTATCAGCTGGATAATCCAGGGCATATTTGATCACTACTTTCTCACAACACAACAAGGACTTCTTCTTACAACAGTTATTTTCTCATTGAGCTACACAGAGCGCCTTTATCTCAAAAAGTGATCTGTAATTAAAAGCACAAATCTTCTACGGTACGTTCTTCTTATTCCTTTTTTACTCTAAAATTTTTTTTAACATAGATGAGGCTAAAAACATATGCATGCATGCTTCAGTTGCATAGATTAACAAACAAAAATTGCCTCTTTTTCGCCCCTAAGTAAGGTGGCAATCTCCAACACGCAAATTTACACTTGAAACAGTTTGCAGTCTAAAAAAAGAGGTAGGTTTTTTAGTAAATCCTTAAACAACATGCTTACAACTTAGCAATTTAGCATTATGTAAACCGATTTTATGGTTTCGAGTAAATTTCTTTCTTACTGCTAAATTTAACAATTTAGGCTGTTTTTATTCGTAAAATTTTTAGGTCTCCTGTTTCTAAATTCGCAAATAAGAATTAAGGGGTAGGGGTAGGATTTGGAGTTGGATGTGGACAGTCAACGCAGTACCTATCCCCAGTAGGGTCTGTGACAATCCTATGATCTTCTTCTATTAAATTGTCTGTTTTACCTTTTGGAGGAAGGTCATGAGAATCTTTATCAACAAAAACCTTTTGCTTCCCAGGATCCACCTGTTTAGGCTCAGTTCCTTTTATAAAATACTCATATCTAGTTGGACACCTATCTGGTGCTCCATCTGGCTGAGGTATAAGTCCAGAGTCTGAGCACACTACTCTTCCTATTACATTGTCTGGCTGAATGGGCCATGCAGGAGGCGCTTTCTCTACCAAATGCGCCATAATATTATGCCAGATTGGAGCGGCTCCGGTTATTCCTGATACTATTCCTTGCATGACGGTATTATTATTGTTTCCTACCCAAACAGCCACCACGTGCTTTGCGGTATATCCTATGGTCCAGTTATCTCTAAAATCATTTGTAGTACCTGTTTTAACTGAGATTGGATAATTATTAATTTATAAAGGTGAGGATCCGCCAAATTCAATAAGCCTTGCATTGTTATCAAGAAGCATGTGCGAAATAATAAAAGAAACACCCGGCGCTAGGGCTTTTTCACCAAAAATTGGGCTTGAGGGAGGAGTGTAGCTTTCTAAAACCTTCCCAGAAGAATCCGTAACTTTTAGAATGGGATTAAGCTTAATTCTATAACCGCCGTTTGCAAAAACTCCAAACGCTTCTGCAAGATTAAGCATTGTTACTTCTCCCCCTCCTAGCGTTAGAGACAACCCATACTTCTCCGGGCTATCAAATGTTGTTATGCCCATGGCAGATGCGGTTGCAATCATAGATTCCACTGTATTAAGCTTCAGCATTTTAACTGCAGGAATATTAAATGAGTTTCCTAAAGAAAAACGCATCTGTTGAACACCGTGGAATTTTCCGTCATAGTTCAGCGGACAGTATTTGGGCAAATTGCCGTTTTCAAAACATGTGGGTTCATCTATAAACGGAGTGGCGGCTGTATAACCTTTAGAAAGGCCCGTTGCATAATTAATTGGCTTAATAGAAGACCCAGGTTGCCTATGTGCAAGAACTACGTTTACGTTTCCGTCATGTTTTGTGTCAAAATAATTTCTTGACCCAACCATCGCAAGGATTTCTCCTGTTCCAGGTTCTGTAATAAGCGCGGCTCCGTTTGTAACATTGTATTTGTCAAGGTCATCAATTTCTGCTGAAACACTTGCCTGAGCGTAATCCTGCAGGTCTAGATCTAGAGTAGTGGTTACTTGAAGACCTCCTTGCTCAACCACTTTCTGGCCGTATTTTTCAACAAGAAGATCTTTCACGTAGAAAACAAAGTGTGGAGCAAGAATTTTATCTTGAAAATTTGAAAATTTTAGATCAGCCTTTAAAGCATCATCCCGTTCTTTCTGGGTTATGTATTTCTGCTCATACATTTTTTTTATTATCTCTTTTTGTCTTGCCATTCCTAGTTCTGGATGTGACCCAAAAGGCGAGTAAAGACTTGGAGCTTCAGGAAGTCCGGCAAGAAACGCAGACTCGGCAAGACTTAGCTGGGAAACCGGCTTGTCAAAATATACATAGCTTGCCGCTTGAACTCCATAAGCTGTCCCACCGTATGGAACACTATTTAAATACATCTCAAGAATTGAATTTTTACTGTGTGTTGCCTCTACAACAAACGAGAGAATTATTTCCTTTATCTTTCTTGAGATTGTTTGATCAAGGGTTAACAAAGAAGTCTTTACTAACTGCTGCGTTATGGTAGAGCCTCCTTGTCTTTGTTTTTTCACTAGTGTTGAATAAGCAGCTCTAATTATTCCTCTTACATCTATTGGACCATGTTTATAGAAGTCTTTATCTTCAATTGCAATTGTTGCATTTTGAAGGTTTTTTGGAATTTTTGAAAGTGCAACAAAGGTTTGATTTTTGCTTGTATAAATAGTGTAGAGGAGCTTTCCGTGTCTATCGTAAATTTTAGATGACTGGGGAAAGTCTCTTCTTCCAATTGTTGCGGTTGTTGGAATATCTTTCAACACAAACCAATAAGAAAACCCTACGCCTAAAACGAACAGTACAAGAAGAAAAAATACTATAATGTGTCTTATTTTTATATGGCGCGGAAGAAGGGAAACTTTCTTTGGCTTCTTGATTCTCAATTTATGTATAATGTGAGTATTAAGGTTGGGCATTTAATTTAAGCGGACTCAACTGATTATAGGAGTTTTCTTCTATATTTTCAAACAAAAATGCAAATCCCCCAAATTCAAACATTATTAGGTCTTATTAAGCTTATTCCCTTTTCTTTGTTTGACTACATAATTTTAGCGGTATTTACAATTTACTTTATTGAGGAAACATTAAGCGGCGCAAAACAATCTTTTTCAAATCTCTTTTCTCTTATTATTTCATTTCTGGGTGGACTGTTCTTCTATAAAATTCTTTCAGGATTTATTGTAACAGCTCTTTCAACACCTAAGGGAGTTTCTGATGCAACTTCTTTTTTATTTATTGCAATTCTTCTGTACATTTTTTCCTTAAGAATTTTTTATATTGTGTTTAAAAAGTATCAATTTGAAATTCCAAAACATATCTCAAGAATTACAGCAGGGGTAGGTGCTTTTTTTTCGTTTATTCTCACCTCTTCCTTTATTCTCTCCCTACTTCTGTCTTTTAACGTTGACGCCTCAATTAAATCTTCTATTAGAGGTTCTTATTTGGGAAACATAATACTTATTAGAATGCAGGCTGTAGAACTATCTACCAGACAGGTTTTTGGAGAATCCATTCATGAAACACTTAACTTCTTAACCCTGGAAGAAGATGAGAAGAACAGCTCAATTCCTCTTCATTTTCATACGACTTCAGTGTCGATAGATGAGGAGTCTGAAAGGGAAATGTTTTTGATGGTTAACAATGAAAGAAAAAAGAATAATCTTACGTCATTAAGCGCAAGCGCACCACTTATTAAACTTGCACGTGCATACGGCATTGATATGTTGGAAAAAGGCTATTTCTCACACTACACACCTGATGGCTTCTCCCCCTTTGATAGACTTACTCAGCTCTCAATACCATACAACAATGCCGCTGAAAATCTTGCTTATGCACCTGACGTAAGACTTGCGTTTTCAGGTCTTATAAAGAGTTCGCCTCACAAGAAAAATATACTGGATTCTTCATTCCACAAGATAGGAATTGGAGTTATTGACGCTGGAATTTATGGCAAAATGTTTGTTCAAGAATTTACTAACTAAAACGATTATTTTACCCTTAAAAGACTTGATTTAATTTCTTTGTCAGAATTTATTTTTCCGTCAAACAAAAATGGCGAAGATCCTTGGTTTTTCATTTTATAAGATCCATCTGTTTGAAAAAGAACTGAGAGTGGATACGTTGTAGTTCCCGGCTGTTTTATAAACAAAAGAGAGTAGACACTAAAATCTTCCTCTGATGGGGGAGTAGGACTTTTATATAAGATTCTCACCCTCATAACTGCGCTTGGCTTAACATTAATGAGAAAACCTATAAATTTTTTTCCTCCCGAGCTACTCTGATCCACCTCAAGACCTTCAGGCGCCTGAAACCCTTTTCTTTCATAAACTTCCGGATTTATAACTGCTGGTATTATCTCCTGATCAGCACCGTTTATAATTATTTTTAACAAGTTTGCATTTTCTGGTACTATAAAACGCACGTAGCTTTTATACTCATCTTTTGATGAATTAGTAAACGATACAAGAGCATCGGAGTCTAGTTCAGCACTTTTTAGAAGCACAGAGTATTCTACTTTTCTTGAAACAAATTCATTTGACTTATTCACTCCTATATTTGCTTCATTCAGAGAGAAAAAATCAGATACTGTTTTTTTATCAACAATTCTGTTGTCCGTTAGTGATCCAGCAAAGGACGATGCAATAAAAGCTTTCTCCAGGGATGGTTTTGCAAAAGAAACTAAGACGTGTTTTTCTATAAGAAGCTTTGAAAGTTTTTGAAGAAACAACAGCTTTTTTTTCTCGTCTTGTTCTAAATCTGCAATAATATGGCTCATGAGAGCATTTAGTATTAATTTTTTTTGTGCTGAGCCCGGAAAGAAATTTTCCTGAATTGAATCTTGTAAAACGCTTACTATATTGTTTGATGTTAGCTGTTTTTCTTGCCCTGGAATTGTTATTGAACCCTCTATCTCAACAAGAGCTTTAAGAACTTCTGTGTCAATCGCTACCACACCATCTATTGTTTCCCCGGATTCAAGATTGTAGAGAAGAGCAGAGGAGCTTGCTGAGTCAGAAAACTCCGGATTAAAATTGCTGTCCCTTAAATATAGATGCGGCTGTAAATATCTTCTTACAATATAAGGCGGCTCTATATGTCCTTTCAATTGACCATCAAGGTCATAAACATCTTGGACTTTCAAGTTTTCTATTTTCCCTTTATTTAGTGTCAGACTTGCAACTGACCCAATAAATCCTCCTGTTGGCCTAAGTTCATTGTTATTTTGAAGGAGTATTAAATATGATTTAGGAGAATCATATCCCAGCAAAGAGGGCAGGACATACAAAACCGAAAAAAAACTTGAGGGAAGTTCCGTTCTTTTTGGGTTTAAATAATCTGTTATTTTTGCGTCAGAAAGTTCTTGATTTAAGAAAAAAAAGTTAAACACGGAAGAAGTAATAGTCTTAATGTCCTCTTTAGATACTGAAGAGTTCTTGGAGAGTGATTTCTCCAAGATGGAAGTAACCTGTTCAACTTCCGATATAAAGATACTGTACATATTAAAATAACGCAAAGGCTCATTCTGTCCAAAAAGTGTAGGAATTGAGCTGATAAATTTAATAACTTCTTGAGAAGGCTGATACATGTTTTTTGCAGTTAAAAACTCTTTTTTTGAAGCTGTTATGTCTCCCGAAGAAAGAGCTTTCATGCCTTTTTTGAATTCTAAAAGGCTTCCAAAAAAAAGCACGAAAGAACAGGTCAAAAATAAAAAGAATGAAAACATTATGTAGGCAATAATCTTTCCAGTAGCAGAAACTGTTGATTTTTTTGTAACTTTTATCTTCAGTCTTCTTTTTGAAGGGACGTATAAAGAAGTCTTACCTTCTAAAAGCTTTTGAACGCTTTTTTCAAATCCCAAAAATGACTCTTCAAGAGGTCTTATTGAAACACCGAGTTTCTGTTTAATAAATTGATCTTTCTCCTCTCTGCTTTTTCCATCTGGAAAAACAAACGCTTTTTTATCAAATGTAATGGATAACTCAGGCTCCAATCTTTTAAGTACATGTGATAATGAAATTGATGTTTGTGGATGATCATAAAAAAGCGCATAAATAAAGTAAGAATCCTTAGATCCAAACATAATTTGCTGCAAACCGGACAGCACATCTTCCTGAGAAATGGGAAAGAGAGGAGAAAGATCATCTCCTGACAAAACTATTTCCTTCTCAGCCAACCCTTTGGAAATAACTCTTGTAAGAGCAGACTTTTTAAATTGAGATCCAAAAACATCTCCTAAAAGAACAAAAACCACACCCTTCTTACCTTTACACGCCTGTAAAAGATCTATAAATTCCTCTATTGCCCTAAATGAAACTACAACTACAACAATAGTCTTTCCTTTTGTGAGTTTCTCTATTAATTCAAATGCCTTTCTTTTTTGAGAAAGCTGTTCTAGAAAAATGATAGCAAAAGAGGGTTCTTTTGCTAACTTATCCAAAAAGTGAATGCTTAATAGTGATAATCTCTCAACGTATGAGGGAACTTTTTTAGTCGTTAGTCCGTATAAATTAAAAGAGTCTTTTAGCTGTTCAGAGATTAGATTTAGAAGTACGTTTTCAGTTCCGGATGAACCATCTATAAGTATTATTGCCGGATTGGTGCGCGCTTCTTCTAACTTAAGATACTTGCCCATACTTTTATTGTAGAAGAAGGTTATATATTTGTCTAGAAACTCTAGATTTGATTGTCTAGTGCAAGATTAACCATTCTATCAGCATCTTTGTTAAGTTCACGCGGAACTGATTGATAGGAAATTGGAATACCAAGCTCTTTTCCCATTTTCTTTATGGTAAAAACCATTGCCCTTAAACCTTCATTTTTTACCTTAAAATGCCCCTTCAGCTGATTCGTAACTAATGTTGAGTCAAAGAAAAATGCAATAGAAGAAATCTGCTGATCATTTTCTTTAACCCACTGAAGCGCCTTCACAACCGCTGTGTATTCAGCCACGTTATTAGTTGCAATACCTATTCTTTTCCCTTCAGCGTATAAAACTTTTTTTTCATTATTAAAAACAACAAACCCATACGCCGCTTCTCCGGGATTTCCTCGTGACCCTCCGTCACAATAAATAACAATATTATCCATTTCCTTTGAATTTAAGTCTTATTATTATAACTATCATAAGAAAACACACAAGCCCTTCTGTTAAAAGCGTAATAAATGAAGCAGCTATATATGAATATTTGGGAATAAAATACAGGTTTAAGATAATATTGACACACATTGTAAAAGCATATATAAAAACAAGCTGTTTTAATTTCTCTTTTAGCAACAATACCCACTGAAAAAGACTTGTTATGAAGAAGAAGGGAAGCGATGCACACAATATTTGTATTGGAAGTATTGCAGGTAAGAATTCAGGTTTTATTAAAACTACAAAGGGAGCAAGAAGAAAAGAGGACGCAAGAAAAATAAGCGATAAACATAAAAGTATTCCTGTATGAAAAAGTACTTTTTCCTCAAATACTTTTTTATTATTTGCATTTTTTATGAGTACTGGAAAAACTCCTGCAGAAAAAAAAGTGGGAAACACTATTAAAAACTCAAATATCTTATATGAAAACCCGTAAATCCCAACTTCTGTATTATTTTTAAAAAGAGCAAGAATAAAAGAATCAGCCTTGAAATACACAACATTTAAAACAAGAATAAGTGCTAAAGGTGAGGAGGATATTAAGGCTTTTTTTGAAAAGGAGGAAAATGAGTTTAGGTTTAATGAATACGTAATGTTTTTTTTCAAAAGAACATGCAGTATAACTATCTGCAGAATTTCACTAACCGGATATGAAAGCAGTAAGAGAGGAATACTGTTTATAGAAACTGCAAATAATATCCCTAGAAGTAAAAATGCACTTGAAAAAATTGAGGGTATAATAAGCTTTCTCTGTAATAAGTGCTTTTGCAATAATCCTGAGAATGAAACAAGAATACCTTCTGTAAAAAATGTTAATGAAAAAACAAGAATTCCAATCTTTTCAAAACCTGAATAGCCTGAGGTACCTGTAAACGGAAGGACTGTAGCAATAATTGCGGATATGGCAAATGCAAATATTGATAAAATGAATCTAAGAGTAATTAAATTCCCAAACAGCTCTTCCGCTTTTTCAAAATGATGCTTAAGAAAATATGAGTTAATTCCAAAATCAATGATCAGGTAAAAAATGGAAACAAAAGATGTAATTTTAACAAAACTGCCCAACTCTTCAACACCAAGAAATTTCGCAATCAAAAAAGTTGCAGCAAAGGATGTAAAGGCACCTGAGAACCGTACAAATAACTGAGAAGTGGCGTTAAGTCCTATTCTGATTGTTTCTTTTGTGTCAATTCTCACAAAATTAATTATATACTTTTTGCTTAATTAAGTCTTAATGACTGAAAAGAGAGGAATTCATTCAAATGAAGTGCTTTACTCCAGATTGTCTCTTTTGTTGTGTAAATATAAAAACCACTGATCAAAGAATCCAAAAAGGCTTTTAAAAGGTGTCTCTATAACAAAGTCAAAAAGAAAGAGTATAATATTTACCTGTGATATTCCTTCCGTCAAATACATTCCTACCCGCGCAACAGGAAGAAAGAAAAAATCAGCTATAAGAGTTTTAATGCTTTGTTTGTTATCTAAAGTGTAAACATGAGCGGTCTGATTAATTCTGTAGGACAAAAAGGAAACAATTGCTACAAAGAAAACAAAAATTCCCTGACTTGCAATATTAAAATGAAGTTTTTCAAGCCCAAAAAGTATTCCGCCAAAACTTAAAACAAATGTTGTAAGCCAAAGAAAGTTGAATATTACATCAGAAAGGCTTGCTTTTTTCTTAGTGGGATCCTGAAAATGAACTACATATCCAATCTTTGGGTGTTCAGTATAAAGCAACTCTTTAATTGCCGCAAGAATTCTTAATGAATTTTGCCTGTTTGGAGTAGAGATAAAAAAACTAGCAACAATCATAAGAGATGTGGGAATAATTATATTAAGCGCGATTGTTAACCACTGTACGTTTCCATACACGTATTTTTCAAATGTACCCTCTATTGCAAAAGCAAAGAACACTTTCGAAAGAAGAATAAACGCAACTGATCTTATAATTGCACGTCTTACTTTTGACACAATTCCCCTATATTTTTCTTCGCACGTTGCAACTATTGCGTTTGCAAACTCCTCTTGGTTTTCAAGAAGCGTATAGATATTAGACTTCTGAAAACGTAAAACACTTTCAAGAATAAGAAAAGGAGGAATAAATCGTTTCACATAGGATGATATTTTATATCGAGCTGGATGATTAATGGCTTTTTCTATCGCAACATACCCGTTTTTAAAATCATGTGCTATATGCTCATATGAATCTTTATTAAAGTCTCCAAAGTATTGCTTGAAGAGATTAAACCGTAAAAGCGCTATGTTGTCTTTTGTATAATTTCTATGGATAGCAGCAAATAACTGAACGTTTACCTGTTCGTCGGTTTCATTCTCGATTGAGATGTTTGACCGTAAAGCGTGGAAAATATAGTTCCCCATTGCTTCACGCTCTGGAGTAGGGTTGAGAAGATTTTCAAGGTCTGAGGACATAAGCTGATACATCCATGTGTTTGCTTCTGATTCTTTTAAAATTTTTGAGTCGACTATGTGTTTTTTAAGGTGAAGATAGAGAATTATTTTTTCTTGTGCCTCATCCAGCATCTCCGTTGTAACACTTCCATCAGGAAGATAGCGTGCCCAAATAAGCTCACGGGCAAGTGAAGCCGCAACATCTTTCCCTCCACCTAAAAGTATTCTTCTTTTTAAAATTCTTAGAATAGTAGTTTGAAGCAAAACCTCATCCTGTCTGTACTCCATTGCGTTTCTAATTTTTTCATACCATGAAGCAATTTCTGAGACAATAGGATTAACAGTAATTCCCTGTTTTCCTGTTTTTGTCTTATCCTGGGTAAAGAAACCAAAGAGAACCCTAGAGAACTGATTAATATCCGGCATAATGCATATTATATCAGGTATGGGTTGGAGTGTTAACTAAATCTGGATGGAGCATTTTTAAGTAGCGTATTTTTACTTTTAACAAAGTAAAATTTCCCCTTTCTTGAGATAATTTTTTCATTCTCAAGTTTTTTTACTTCAATACTTGCGGTCTCACGCGTTAATCCTACCAATTCTGCTATTTCTCTATGAGAGAGGGGGATGGTTATAAGTATTCCATTATCTTTTTTCTCGCCAAACCTTTCAGCCAGAATTGCAAATACTGATGAAACACGCTCATAAGCGCTGCCAAAAGCTAAATCTTCAAGTCTTTGAAGAATTCCTCTAAGCCTTAAGAGTATTCTCTGGGTAACAAGAAGGAACACCTCAGGGTTTTTCTGCAAAAATTCTATAAATTGATCTTTAGGGGATCGCAAAATAATACAATCTGTATAAGCCTCAAATACGTGAAAGTTAGGAATATCATTAAAAACCCAATTATACGGAAATACATCGCCTTCTTTAAACAGTATGAGAGTAATGCTCTTTCCATTTTTCGAAACTGTGTAGTCTTTTACAAACCCTTTGGAAACGTAATATACTCCTTGTGGCGCATCTTGAGAATTAATAATATAACGTCCCTTTTTGTATGAGATTTTTTTGTGCTTGAGGAAAAAAGAAATAAGTTTTTCTTGTGCAAGATCAGGCATCCAGAACCCTTATTCATTATAAGACAATTGAAATGTGTAAGCAAGATTACATTTGTCTTGTAAGGCATCTTACTGAATATCTCGTAGTGTTGTGTATATACTACTTACACTATGAGTAGCGCACTACAAGAACTATTTAGAGACAGGCTTGAAGAAAAAGAGGTTGAAAAATTTATAACATTTCCGCATGAGGAGTTTATTCTAGCAACTAGAGAACACTACGTACCACTTCTCTTTAGAACTTTGCAACATTTATTTTTAACTCTTTTTGTGAGCGCAGTATTCTCTATCGTAGGATATTTTGTCTTTAGACAAGTTGGAATTGCAGCGGCTATGTTTTTTGTTTCACTTCTAGCAGGAACCGGTATTGCCCTCAAGGAGATTGTGCACTGGTATCTTCACATTTATGTAATTACAAATAAAAAACTTCTTGAAGTGCGCTACAGCCCTCTTCTTTCAGAAGCTATTAACTCTGTTCTCTTAGATCAGGTAAGATGCACAGAAATAGATGCTGATTTAACTGGGATTATTTCAGAACAATTAAATCTAGGCAATGTTTCAATTACTTTTGACAGACCAACGCATCAAGATAATTTTGTGCTAAGAAATGTAAGGGCTCCCCGAGCAATCTCAAACTTACTATCAAAAGAGCTGCATAAAGACACTTCTTTTGATACTCAAAATCTGTGGATAAGAAGAAATGGTAGCTTCTCATATATTGGGAGAGTGCCCTATGGACAACCTATTTCAAATTAATATGCCAAATATAATAATTGTTACAACAAAAGCTATTTTACTTTCTTCACTACTTGTAATATTTCTGATTGCATTTTTACACGCACAACAAACACGTAAAATGGGGGAGAGGCTCGGAATTCTTCTTCCTACATTCTTATCACGTCTGACGTCCTTTCACATGTTTCTTGTAATTACTCTTCTTCTTATTTTTTCAGTTATCTTTCTTTTTTAAGTCTTCTGTACCTCATCACACATTTGTGCTACAATTAGCCTCAAGATGGACAAGATCTATGACCACAGAAAAGTAGAAGACGGCATCTACAAAGCCTGGGAAGAGAATGGCTTTTTTAAACCCGAGGCAAACAAAAAAGCTTTTGACTCTAACAACCCAGACGATAAATTTACCATCATTCTCCCTCCTCCTAACGCAAATGGAGCGCTTCACTTTGGACACGCAATGTTTACCGTTGAAGATATTTTAATCCGCTTTAATAGAATGCGCGGAAAAGCTACTCTATGGCTTCCCGGAACAGATCACGCAGGAATAGAAACCCAATTCGTGTTTGAGAAAAAACTAAAGGAACAGGGTAAGTCTCGACTTGATTACGACCAAAAAACGCTTTTTTCCATGATTCATGAGTATGTAGAAGAACATAGGGGAGGAATTCAAGGGCAGCTAAAAAAACTTGGATTTTCATTAGACTGGAGTAGAGAAAAATATACGCTGGATCCTGATATTATTAAGCTTGTTTATAAAACTTTTCACCGGATGTACAATGACGGGCTTATCTACCGGGATTATAAATTAGTTAATTACTGTACATTTGATGGCACTTCTTTTTCAGACCTAGAAGTAACTCACGAAGAACGCCCCAGACCTCTTTACTACATTAAATACGGGCCATTAGTTCTTGCTACAACAAGACCTGAAACTAAGTTTGGAGATACAGCGGTAGCAGTTCATCCAGACGATAAACGCTACAAAAAATACGTTGGACAGGAAATTGACATTGAAACAGTGTTAGGAAAAGCAAAAATAAAAGTTATCTCAGACGAGATGGTTGATCCAGCGTTTGGAACTGGAGTTGTAAAGATTACTCCGGCACATGACTTCAATGATTTTGAAACCGGAAAAAGACACAATCTTCCAATGAAGCAGGTTATTTCCTTTGAGGGAAAGATGAATGAGCACGCAGGAAAATTCGCAGGAATGTACGTAAAAGAAGCCAGAAAAGCAGTGGTTGAAGAAATGGAGAAAAAAGGACTGCTTGAAAAGATAGACGAAAACTATGTTACCAATCTCAACCTTTGCTATAAATGTAAAAATGTTTTAGAACCACTTCCTTTAGAGCAGTGGTTTATAAAAGTAAAACCCCTTGCAGATAAAGCAATTTCCGCCGTAAAAGAGGGGGAAACCAATATTACACCTAAAAATTTTGAAACCATATACTTCCAATGGCTTGAGAATTTACGGGACTGGAACATTAGCAGGCAGATTGTGTGGGGAATACAAATTCCTGCATGGAAGTGTGATGATTGTGACGCTTGGCAGGTCACAGAAGGAGAAACTCCCACACAATGCTCTGAGTGCAAGTCTCTTAAGATTACTCAAGATTCTGACACGTTTGACACATGGTTTTCTTCTGGCCAATGGCCATATGTAACCTTAAAAACCTCAGGAAAAAATGATTTTGAAAAGTTTTATCCTACCTCTGTTATGGAAACCGCTTACGATATCTTAAAAGCATGGGTTACCAGAATGATGATGCTGGGAATTTATATTACTCATGAGTCTCCGTTTAAAGATGTTCTATTTCATGGAATTGTAAATGATCCATATGGTAAAAAGATGAGTAAATCTAAAGGCAACGTGGTAAATCCGCTTGAGTTAGTAGAAAGTTATGGGGCAGATGCTGTACGGTTTGCATTGGTCTATGGAAATGCTACGGGAAACGATCAAGCGTTATCTTATACAAAACTTGATGCCGCTCGTAAATTTACAAATAAACTCTGGAATATGGCTCGTTTTATTCAGATGAAGAAAGAGGGAAGATCCATTGATTATAAAAAAAATCTTAAGGATATTTTTGAAAAACCGTGTCATGAAAATGACAAAGAGTGGATAGAAAAAACAAATATCCTTATTGGAGAAATTACAAAATATGTAGAAAGTTTTCAATTTAATTTAGCAGCAGAGCGTTTATATGAATTTATGTGGCATGAATTTGCAGATATTTATATCGAGGATGTCAAAAACAGAATAGATGACACTTCATTCTTAACGCTTGTATCTCTATTTATGGTTCAATTAAAACTTCTACACCCAATCATGCCATTTATCACCGAAGAAATAGCAAGAGAACTTGGTATTGAATCTGAAATGCTTATCATATCTTCCTGGCCAGAAGCGTAATGCGAAATCTGTTAATTTCTATTTTTACTGTTCTTATTCTTGTTTTTTCCTTTTCCGGTAAGGCTTTTGCAGAAAACAATTCCTTTGTCACTATTGTAAA
>CAZQIA010000003.1:0-25312 GCA_964593215.1 uncultured Gammaproteobacteria bacterium | reverse complement strand
ATTTTCAAATCCATATGAAACTTCTTTTTTTGCCATCATCATTTTAGAAGTTTCATCATCTTTCATCATTTTTATAGTGTTATCCCGTGTGATAAGATCCTGACTTTGTTGTTCAAGAAGCGGTTTATACTTTGCACGGCCTACAGCAAATCCACCGGCAAATCCTATAATTAATGCAACAACTATTCCTAAAATAACCGTATTACGCATGCGCCCTCACCCCCTTCCAGGGCAAAAACTTACCAAGTCTATAATTTGCAGGAAATCTTAAAAAAATGAGAGGACTAAAAGAGAAGTTGAAACGGAGACTGTGTTTTCTATTAATTATAAAAATTAAATTCACACTTGTGGTAATACTACACCAATAACTTTTAATTATCAAGTCGTGTTACTAATTAGACTTTTTTTTGCTTTTTTCCAACACGTCTTTTACTTTTTCTATGGCAGCTTCTGCAAACTGCGCCCCTATGTCTACAGCGGATTCTGCAGGCTTATGAATTACGTGCTGGGCAAATTCTAATTTTTTATCAAAAGATTTGTGAAGATCATCAATCCTTTTTTTAATATAAAACACTGCAAAAACTAATGCTATAAGAAGAACAATTCCCATGCTCATGTATACAAGCCCCACCATATAAAAAAGATCCTGAAGTGTCATGGATTTAGTATATACGCAAAAACGTTACAAATTCAAGGAGGTTACGAAGAAAGTCTTGCGGTCATTACGATGTGTTTAACTTTCCCGTCTTCTAGCTCTATTGAATCTAACCCGGTACTTCTCTGATACTCTGCAAGAAGCTCTGAAAGAGTTGTTTGCTGATCCTTAGATTCTTCACGCGCTTCTTTTATTTTATTTGCCACCTGCATAACATCCGGGCGTTTCATGATCTCCGATTTGGTTCCTGTTTTTACCCTTGTTGCCTTTTTTGCCGCTTCCTCATGTTCTTTATAAGTTGGGTCATTTGCAAGAATATTATTTAATGTGTCAGTGTGTTCTGCAATTTCATTTTTTAATCTATTCAAAGTAGCAATATGTCCGCGTATAAGATTTTCTAAACTTAAAGAGGTAGTTGCAGCATCTGTTTGAGGTTTTACATCATCCAAGCTTTCTTCAACTTCTGCTGCCTCATCTTCAACTGTGGAGATTATGTTTGTATCCTGTGTGTCATCCATTAGATATTTAATCTACGTGAAATCCAAAACAAAATCAAGTGGGGAAATTTAGGAACGCTGTAAAAAATTACTCTTCCTCAACCGTAAGCTCTAAGTATACCTTCTTGCCTGTTGCTACCTCAAACTCTTTTCTAGCCATAAGACCAATTTCTTTTATCATCCGACCACCCGCACCTATCACCATTTTTTTATAGCGTTCATCTCTTACTAATATTCTAGACTTTATATAAATAGATCCGTTCTCCCTGTTTTTTATATCATCTACTTTTATAGTAACCATATAAGGCAGCTCGCGTCTTAATTTTAAGAAAGCCTTTTCCCTTATTATTTCTTCTACATAAAGCCTTGAGTCCATGTTTAGGGCTGCTATTGCCATAGACTCACGCTCAACTTGCTTTTCCCCTTCAGGAAGAAGCGTAATGATTGCAGATAAAAGTCCCGGAATATGCTGGTTTTTAAGTGCTGATACATGAACTACCGCATCAAATTCTTCCTCCATGAATTTATATTGTGCAGTGTGGTCTGGCTTTTCTATGTCAGATTTATTGTAAACAAGAATTTTAGGCACTTTAAGAGTTCTTACTATCCCTAAAACTCTATTTTCTTCTATTCCACGCTCACGCGTCTTATCTATAATGTAAAGCGCTGCATCTATAGAATCATCTAACGCTTTTTCTGCTTCCATGTTAGTGGCTTTTCCTTTTAGGAGTTTTGCGCGCGCAAATATTCCAGGTGTGTCTACAAAAATAATCTGAGCCTCTTCATTTTCAAAAACCGCATACACAGGAAACTGCGTAGTTTGAGGCTTGGGAGAAGTGATAGCCACTTTTTGACCCACCAGATTATTTACGAGTGTACTTTTGCCCACATTTGGGCGACCAATAAGTGCAACAGTTCCAACTTTCATATGGGTATTATACCATGCGTAAGACTGTCAGGATTATGTCTTTATTGAGTCATGACATTGTGATACAAATACTATATACTGACTTTTTTATGGAGAATAATCCTTGGGTACGGGCGTTAAAACAGCTTGAGAAAATAGCCGCAAAAATAGAACTTCCGGAACTCCTCTTAGAACGCCTCAAAGAACCTGACAGAATAGTTACCGTTTCTCTTCCGTTAGAGCTTTCCGACGGAGATATAAAAACATTCAGGGGTTATAGAATTCAGCACAACAATCTTCTGGGTCCTTATAAAGGCGGTTTGCGCTTCCACCCTGCGGTGAATATGGAAGAAGTAAAAGCGCTTTCTTTTTGGATGACTATGAAATGCGCCGTTGCAGGTGTTCCGTTTGGGGGAGGAAAAGGAGGAATATCTGTAAATCCAAAGCTTTTATCTAAAGATGAACTTAAGAAACTCACAGAGTTATTCACTGATAGACTTTCTCCTGTAATAGGTCCGGAATTAGATGTTCCGGCTCCAGACGTAAATACAAATTCGGAAATCATGTCTTGGATAATGCAAAGATATAGTAAAAATGTAGGCAGGAAAACACCTGCCGTAGTTACAGGAAAACCTACTTCAGAAGGAGGATCAGAAGGACGAACTGAAGCAACGGGACTGGGCGGCATGTACTGTTTATTGCAGGCATTAAAACGGCTGCAAAAAGATCCAAAAGAATTAACAGTAGCAGTACAGGGAATGGGAAATGTAGGATATCATATAGCGCATTTTCTGCACGAAAATGACTTTAAGATAGTTGCAATATCAGACTCTAAGGAAGCAATTTATGTAGAAAACGGGTTGAGTCCTGAAAAAACATTAGAGTGCAAAAGGGACCGCGGGATGCTTTCCAACTGTTTTTGTGATGATAATTCTTGTGCTATAAAAGGCGGACAGATTATAAGCAATGAAGAACTTTTAGAGCTTCCCGTAGACATCCTAATCCCGGCGGCGCTTGAAAACGTAATAGTTTCAGAAAATGCAAACAAGATTAAAGCAAAAATAATTCTAGAGCTTGCAAACGGTCCCGTAACAGAACACGCAGATAAGATACTGGGTAAAAAAGGGATAATTATTATTCCGGATATTTTGGCAAACGCCGGAGGCGTCTCTACTTCTTATTTTGAATGGAAACAAAATGTGGAAGATGAAAACTGGACAAAAGAAGAAGTGTTTAAAAAACTTGAAAATTTAATGCAAAAAGCAACAGATGAGGTTTTTAACGCATCTGAAAAATACAGTGTGAACTTACGAGATGCTGCGTACATAGTGGCTCTTGAAAAAATTAAGGAAGAATTTTTAAAACATGTTTAAAAACGTCATAACTTTAACTGATTTTATTTTAGAAGAGGAACGTTTGACGGCTGAGGCTTCCGGAAGCTTTACTCTTTTACTAACTCAGATCGAGAACGCCTCTAAAATTATTGCTTCCCACGTAAAAGCTTCAGGCCTTGCTGATATCTTAGGAAAAACCGGAGATACTAATGCATTTGATGAAGAAGTGCAAAAATTAGATGAGTTCTCAAATAAGTTGCTTACGGACACTTTAATTTCCGGCGGACAAGTACACGCAGTGATCTCCGAAGAAATGCCTGAGGCAGTCTACGCCAAACCTGAAACTTCTGGAAACTACATAGTGTATTTTGACCCGTTAGATGGTTCTTCTAATATAGACACTAATTGTCCTATTGGAACCATTTTTTCTATATATAAAAAGGATGGAGGACTTTTGCAAAAAGGTGAAAATCAAGTAGCAGCAGGATATATCATGTATGGATCTTCAGTGATGTTTGTATACTCTGCCGGAAACGGTTTAAATGGGTTCACACTAGACCCTGCTATAGGAAGTTTTCTTCTATCTCACCCAAAAATAAAAATTCCTGAACATGGAACCACCTACTCTATAAATGAAGCGTATACTCCCTACTATGACAAGGGAACATTAAAATTCTTAGAAAAAACCAAAGAAGAAAAAGCTGGAGGACGCTATGTAGGAACTCTAGTTGCAGACGGACACAGAACCATACTTAAGGGGGGAATATATCTTTATCCTGCATACTCTAAACAACCCGAAGGAAAACTAAGACTTATGCTGGAAATAAACCCTTTTGCATTTTTAGTAAAACAAGCCGGCGGGAAAACCGTTTCAAAAGATCTAAAAGATCCGTTAACTCTGGAACCAAAGCACATTCATGAACGGGCTCCGTTAATTATGGGAAGCCCTAAGAATGTAGACCTATTTATTTCCTCACACACCTCATAATAATGCCCAAAATAACCTACATAGATGAAGCTTCTATTTCTCATAAAAGAGTTTTAGTACGAGCTGATTTTGACGTTTCATTAAATGATAAAGGAGAAATAGTTGATGATTTAAGAATAGAAAGAAACGTCCCCACTATAAAACATTTAGCCCAAAACGGGAATAAAGTTATTTGCGTTGCAAAGTTAGGACGCCCTAAAGAAAGAGACCCAAAACTCTCTCTAGGCGTAGTTGTTGAAAGACTGCAGGAGCATTTAGGCATAGACTATGCTGTAAACTTAATTCCGGATTTTTTAACCGAGAATAAGGAGACGTTTGAAAGTCAAAAGCCTAATGAGATTTTTGTTTTAGAAAATATACGGTTTTATCCTGAAGAAAAACAAAACGATCTTGAGTTTACAAAAAAATTAGCAAGCCTCGCGGATGTTTTTGTAAATGATTCTTTTGCAATGGCGCATAGAACTGAATGCTCCACTGTAGGCATTACATCACTTCTCCCATCATATGGCGGATTGAGCGTAAAAAGTGAGGTTGAACATTTAGAAAAATGTGTTAAAAACCCAAAACGTCCGCTGGTTGTAATAGTAGGCGGAGCAAAAATAAAGGACAAAATGAATTTCATAAAAAAACTCACGCACCTGGCTGACTTTATTTTAGTAGGAGGAGGGCTAGCTAATACATTTTTGGCTTCAAAGGGAATAAATGTTCAGGATAGTTTGTTTGAACCTGAGAATTTAGAACTTGCACAGGAATTATTGAATGAGTCAAAAGAAAATAAATCCGAGATAGTCCTTCCAGTAGACGGTGCTGTTAATGGAAACTCATACCCGGTGGATAAAATTCCAGCTGGTGGAAAAATCTTAGACGCAGGACCAGAAACCATGAAAAAATACGCGGAAATTATTCACAATGCTAAAACAATTGTATGGAATGGCCCATTAGGATTATTTGAAAATCCAGACTACAGAAAAGGGACAGATGCAGTTTTCCATGCAATTGTAAAAAATTCTGAAGCATGCTCCATCATAGGAGGCGGAGATACTTTAGCGGCAATTTCTGATAAAACAGGAAGTGAAAAAATTACACACATCTCAACAGGCGGCGGTGCAATGCTGGAGTTTATAGAAAAAGAAGGAAATCTCCCCGCGTTAGAAGCCTTAAAGAAGTAATTAGGCGGATTGTTGCCTCTGCATTCGCCTTGTCTTGTGTGCATTTATAGCCGCTCTATGAGCAACCTCAGTTCCCCTAACATGTCCTGTAAAATTTCCCTTTCCTTTCCTAATTTCACACCCATAATAATCCCAAATTGAATTATGGCTTTCTTCAGGAAGATATTCGAGTATTTTTAATAACGTTTCAGGGGTAGGAATGACACGTCCGGTAATGAATAAATGCAGTGTGTCATGTCTTAAACCAGAAGCTCTCACAAATTCTGCGGGGAATTTATACCCACTTGAAAGTGCGGTCCGAACGACTTCTTGAACAAGAGGAGAATTTGCAACTTTTGCAACTGATGATGATTTACCCACCACAAATGAATCTTTCCACCTTGTAATAACATCCCTTTCCATGCTACACCAAAACTCCTCCTGTCCCGTCGTCAACGCTAATTGGACTTGCTGTTGATAACCCTTCTCCGTCTAAATCATCAGAACCATTTGCCATCTTAACGTCCATTTTTAAGTCTACAACGGACCTTAACGTTTCGTAATCACCGTAAGACCTAACAACTGCCCCTACCATAAGATGGTTTAGCATAAGAAAATCATTTGTCTTAAAAAGAAACGATATTGAAGTTTTATGGTCAACGCTAACTGATCCTATCCTATCTCCCTGACTTTCAAGCCTAAATTCATACATCTCTCCAGGCTTTTGAGGTTCAATAAACTCAACTTGCTTTATCTCCGGATGATCCGTAAAATAATCTTCATTTATTCTAAATCCTCTTGACGTAACAGCAGCAACTACCTGATTTCCTAAATGGAACTGAAGACTTCTGTCAACAACCATATGCACAGAAGGTAAACCACTCACTATCTTTTCAGATTGCTGACGCGCTCTTGATATATCCGGCTTTACATTTATAGTTCCGTTTAAAATACGAAGAGGACCGTCTTCAATATGAGGCTCAACCCTTATGAGGGGAGTTACTGTATCCGAATCAAACACATCAACTTTTCCAGAAGCCAAATGGTAAGCTGGAATAAGCTCTTTTCTTGTCTTAAACATGCCTTTTTCAGGCTGCGGCCTGGAGAAAATATTTTTACTAGAATTAGGTTCTCTATTTTCAATCATAAGCGGATAGTATACACTATTATAGGATATAAATCAAGGCTAATGGTAGTTCCCGGGTTTTTTAAGAGAAGTTAAAATAGTAGCATATATATTCTGCTTATTTCAAGTTTATAGGAAGAGTTGTCTTGATAACCTCTATGCCATATAATTGTGAAGACATCTTTAGGGTCGTGATGAAACTGGCCCAGCCTTTCGCGAAAGGCTGGGTGGATATCATAATATGTATTATGTTTATCTATTAAAAGATCAACAACACTTTTACATTGGTTACACAAATGACCTAAGAAGACGCATTAAAGAACATCAATCTAATAGAACTTATACAACCCGTAGGATGGCTACTCCTAAGCTTGTATATTACGAAGCATATGACAATGAAAATGCAGCAAAAGTTAGAGAGAAGAAATTAAAACAGTTTGGGTCATCTTACAAGGGTTTAATTAAAAGATTGGAAGTAATAATTTAGGGTCGTGATGAAATGGTATCATAGAGGTCTCCAAAACCTTTTTTCTGGGTTCGAATCCCGGCGGCCCTGCAAGCGCCCTCTATTTTTAATATTGATATATGCCAAAGAAAAAAGAGAGAGAAAAACTAAAGTCTAAGTCTGATAAATTTATTTTTTCCAGAAGATTGATTTTTCTTTACGCTGGAATATTTTTAATTTTCCTCATATCCCTTTTGTCTGTATTTGATTTTTTTGTACTACCCAAAAAAAACTATTCAAACACTACCTCACCCTCTCCAGTATTTTTCCAAAAAAGAAACACGGCCACTTCTTACCCATCACCTACACCTCTTGAAGGTTTTACTGAGATAAATAATTATAAACTTCGTCAATTTGACCTGGATAAACCATTCTTGGATTTTTCTGATTCAAAAGTTGATTACCCTACGGAATTAACAAACATTAGTGAATCTGATTTAACTCCCCTATCCTGCACGCACAGCTATTTTTGGAACATTCCTGAACCGCATGAGTATACTCTTGTTCAGGATGACGGAAAAGAATTCTTGTTAACTGATCCAAAACTAGTATCTTATGTTAATGCTCTCAATAAACAGTACACTCCTAAACACGTAATGCTTATTAATTCCTGTTTTAAACAAGATGGAAAAACGTTTGTTTTCTATGGAATAAGTCAGGGAGGCGGAGGAGACTACTGGGGAAAACCTTACTTAAAAGTTGATAGTCATTCAGAAGCTGCAGACGTAATAGAGAATATTGGAATCGGAGGATGCACGGCACTACAACTAGTAAAAGATTCCTTTCTTTACATCAAATGCTCTGAGCATGAAGGAGGAGGAGGAATAGATATCATTTCACAAGTCAATTTAAGAAATAAATCTGTGACTCAAATACTATCTTGCACAAACGAAGGATCAAAAATAAGCTGCAAATAGAAGAAAAAAGCTTTGGAAAAAATATTAAAAATTAAAGCTGCCTTTTCTTATTTGATTATCCACCTGAAAACAATCTACCCAATATTCCTGAGGCACACTATTCTGTTCTAATTCGCTGCAGGAAGGAATTCCCTGAGCAACTATAACTTTTCTCCAATCTTCACCGTCTTTATACATAAACGCTACTGCTCCGGTTCTTCTCCAGTTTAAGGCCATTTGCGCTCTATTCCCTTGGATTTTAATATGACTTACAACCGCGTCTTTTTCCTGCAACCCTTTTAAAAACGGTGTTTGTTTTTCATATGCATTATTAAGTAAATCATTACTAAAACAACTAAAGCTAAATTCAGAATAGTCTTTAGTGTCATCTGCGCCATGACCTACATCTGGACTCGAGGTTACTACACACTTTACATCATCCTTCTCATAAGCTAAAACATAATCATAAAATTTTGTATCTTCTTCATTCCCTGAAGAATTTAAATTATTTAATGTAAATCCATTTTTTATCATTTCATCTTTTACAATGCTGTTAAGAATAGTAAATTCGTTTTTATTTGGATAATACTGTTCTGGGGAAACTTTTGCAATAATTGATAGATCAGTAGGCACCAAAATGCTCCAACCGTCTTCAGAAATCCACCATGTGTTCTTTTGTTTTATTTCAGGTTCACGAATAAAATAGTCTCTTTCTGAAGCAATTCTGTAATACATTTCTCTGAACAGATCATCTGCGTTTGCTGGAAATACTGGCTCCTTAACAGATTTATCGACTTCTTTATGCACTGGTTCAGAATGCTTCAAGGATTCAGGAGCAACGTTTACAGTTCTAAAAACATTGCTTTTCAAAAAAATCCCAAAAACCACAATAAGAAACATAAGAAAAAAATACAATGGTTTTCTTGGTTGAAAATTAGGTTTTTTCTGTTTTTTCATTTTCATAACGGTATTATAGCCATTTTCCAGCCTAGGTTCAAACATGCGCTTTGCTATAATAGGAATGTGGTTCAAGAAGATGCAATCAAAAAACTCGTACTGGAAGCCAAAGAGGCGCTGAAAAATCCTTTGGGGAAAGGTTCTTCTACTGTGTACACCGCGGCGGTATTATCAGACAAAGGAAATATATATCCTGGAATTTCATATTTTTCTGACACATATTCTTTAACTTTACATGGAGAACAGGCTGCCTTATCTCATGCTGCATCACATGGGGAAGAAAAAATTTTAGCTATTGCTGTAGCAAGTACTGAAGATAAAAAGTCTGGAGAATTTACAAATCCATGTCACATGTGCAAACAATTACTCTATGAATCGCAAAGAAGAAGTAATATCCCTATGACCGTTATTTTAACAAATAAACACGGGGAAACTAAAGAAATAAAATTAGATGATATGCTCTCCTACCCCTGGCCCTAAGAACCTGCAGTGTTGACACAATTAAAAACTCTGGATAATATTAATAGGTATTATGGGATTTTTTAAGACAGTAAAAAATAGTATTTATTCTCCCGAGTTTTATAGAAGTGTTTCCCAGCGCTCACTTTTTTCTGCTCTTTTTTATTTTTTACTTTTATCAGTACTCATAACTATCCTGCAATCAATTAATCCAATTGCAAGTTTTGTAACTTTTGGAAACAAAGAAGTTCAGAAGTTTGTTTCATCAGTTGTAAATTCCTATCCTCAAGAACTTGAGGTAAAGATTCAGGATGGAAAGGTAAAATCAAACGTACAAGAACCATACTTTATCCCAATTCCTAAATATATGGATGAGAGTAGGAATTCGGAATATAAAAATATTGCCGTAATTGACACAAAAACTCCTTTTTCTGCCTCTCAATTTAATATGTATAAAACGCTTGTATGGGTGTCCTCGGATACTGCTTTTATTATAGGGGACAACAAAGGACAGATAAGAACAATAGACCTTTCAAAGTCATCAGACTTTACATTAAACAGGAAAATAATTGATTCATTTGTTGTAAAATTTTCTCCGCTTTTAAAACTTCTTACGCCTATTGTAGTGTTTGCAGTTTTTTTTGGAATTCTCACTCTACATCTTTTAAGACTCCTCTACCTTTTCTTCTTGGCTTTACTGATAAGACTACTTTTCAAACTTCTTAAACAGCCAAAAACGTACGGTGATTCATACAAAATTGGGCTATATGCAATGACCGCAGGCACAATCTTTGGATTACTATATGGATTTCTGCGTTTACCAGGAATTCCACTTTCATTTACGGTAATAACTATCATAATAGTAGCGTTAAATTTTCCATCTAAAAGCACCCCTGCTAGTATTAAAAAAAGTAAAAAATAGCACATCTAACTCACAGAAAACTCAAGCACTTAAGGTGCTATAATTAAGTTCGTGTTTTCTTTCCTTTTTCAAAATAAACCCAGATCATATTTTCTTCTCGCAATTCTTGTCTGTTTTTTGTTTTTCCTTGCATATTCTGTGCTGGCAGTAGTAAGACACAACCACTTTCAATCTTTTGGGTATGACCTGGGGATAAATGACCAAACTATTTGGAGATATAGCAGATTTGAAGCGCCTGTTACCACAATAGCTCCGTTTCCGGACAAACCCAAATTATATGAGCATGTTGAGCTTGTGTACATGCTCATCTCCCCAATTTACTGGATCTGGGACACTAGAAAGATGCTTTTAATCTTCAGGGCGCTTTTTGTTTGCGCGGGTGGAATACCAATTTATCTTCTGGCAAGAAATCGTAAACTCTCGTTTTTGCATTCGTTTGCAATTCTTTTTTCATATCTTGCTTTTTTTGGGATACAAAACGCCGTTTGGTTTGACGTTCACAGTGTAAGTTTTGGAACAACATTTTTAGCATTTCTTTTTTATTTCCTTGAGACAAAGAAACATAAAAGCAGTCTTCTCTTTTTCCTTCTGGCAATTACATCAAAGGAAAATTTTGCATTTATTACATTCTTTATTGGGCTTATTTATTTTATCCGGTGGAGAAATAAATTTAGTTTACTTCTTATTGTGCTTTCATTAATTTATTCAATTTTTATTTTCTTTATTTATTTTCCGTACATTATTCATTTTCCATATTTGTATGAAAACAAAGATGGACTTTTGTCTAATCTTAATCCGTTAAGTTTTTTTAACACTATAGAAAAACAAGTTACCATTTTCTATACACTTTTTGCATTTGGATTTTTACCAATTCTTACTCCACTTGCATTTATTCCAGCTGCCGCTGATCTAGCTACATATTTTATGATAGGAAGCGACATTCCCGGAGCACAGGGTCTTTATATGCACTATAGAATTACCCTTGCGCCACTTCTTGCATGGGCAACAATTTTAACCGTTTCCAAGTATAAAATACTTAACCATACGTATGTTGCCCTGTACTTGATTGTCTGCACGTGTTTAGTCCAATACACACTCCATCTTCCATTAAGCTATCTTTCAAAGCAGTGGTTTTGGCAGGAGCCAAAAAGTGTAAAAAGCATTCAGGAGATTATCACAAATTACCTCCCTCAAAACGCATCAGTTACAGCGCAGAACAATATAGTTCCCCATATAAGCCACAGAGACAAAATATACTCTTTATATCCAACAAAGAAACATTTTGAAACGGATTCTCCTTGCGGAAAAAAGGATTGCAATTGGATGACCTGGTATGGAACGCCTGAATTTCTACTGGTGGACACCTCTTCTGATTGGGATATTAGGCATCTTTTGGCAAACCATGAAGATTTTATTGATGGAATTAAAAATCTAGAGAAACAAAAAATAATTAAAAAATATAAACAGATTAATAAAACAGTGCTGTATAAAGTGAGCCAAAAACCTTGATCTTATTTTTTTTCTATGTAATACTGAATTTATGCAAGATCCTTCTTTTTCACAACCAGCGCAATCCCCTTTTGCTGATAAAAGAATGCTATTCATGCTGGCAGGAGGAGGACTTCTTGTTTTGTTTTTTGTAGTTCTTATGATTTTTAGCTTCAGCCCTCAGCAATCATCTAAAAAAACTCAAGTAACCACCACTCCAACGCCGGTAAAACCTATTAATGACGTTTACAAAATTGAACCGGGAAAGACTAAATTATCAGAAACGGAGTATGGTCCATATGCTTATAATGTTTTTCCTCAGAACTTATCCTCAGAAAATCAGTCCAAATTAAAGTATTTTAAAGTGAGTAAATCTCCCAATTCAGATGGTTCTACGAAAATTACAGTTACTATTCTTGCTGAGGGCTATACACCTTTTTCAATTAATGCTCCGTCAGGAACCCAGGCATATTTAGTAGTAAAAGATCCAGACGGAGATTTTGGAGAAAATTTTCTTGTGTTAACTGACGCCAATGGTAATATAATTGAACACTGATGAAAAAAAATATTAAAAATCATTTATTCCCATTAACAATAATCCTAACTATGCTTGTGGCTCTAAATGTTTTGAGTCTTATTATTTTCTTTAACACTCCTAAAAACTCTTCTCATATAGCAAGCTACACATACGTTCCTGACCCTAATGAACCTGCCGCAGAGCAAAAAGATTCATTACAACTAAGAACTTTTAAAGCAACACCCGTAGTTCCTGCAGGAAATGACTGCAATACAAACCAGATAGTTAGGCGTGAGCCTTATATTGTGTGGGCAATTTCCCCTGGTCCGGGAGAATCTGCAGGGGCAGGCGGAAAAATTAAAATTTGGTACAATGACGAAAATCCGCTTACTCTTGGATCAGGAAATGTATCTTCAAATAACGCAGATCATGTAGTTGACCCGAACGTTGGAGATGAATCTGCCAGAGACGCAAATAACTTCCCTTATTTTCCAGCTTTATTTTTATCAGATATTACAACTGATAGCACAAACACATCAGGAGATGCAGAAAACGGAGGAACACCACATAAACCAACAGAAGTTTGGGGAGCATGGAAACCTCTAGGAAATTCTTCTTTTATTCCAACGCCTAACAATTTGAGCCTTCCTTCTGGCGCAGATCCTTTTCCCACTGAGTCAAACATAAAGTTTAAGGAAGGAACATATTTTATTAAGTCTAGAGAAACATCCTACGGTGCAGAAATTATTTGGGAAGTAGATAAATTAGGACTTACCTCAGGACATATCTACAGAGCACAGTTTATAGTTCACGATGGGGATTTTGACGGTGACACAAGCGAAGGATGCACCACAATCAAACTGTAAAAATGAAGAAGAACAAACATAAGACAAAAAAGACGGTATCTAAAAAACAAAAAAGGCAGCAATCGCATGTAAGATCTTTCGTGTATGGTGTGGCATTTTTTGTATTCTTTATTGCTTCTTTTGTTATTATTGCCGCAGTTTTAAAACCTTACCTTCCGTAGTTTTCTTTTTTATTCTTTTTTTAATAAACCGAAGCAAGGGGATCCGTAGAATGTGACGTCTTCAGAAACCTATGCAAAACCGAGCACCGCAAAACTCATTTATATAAATTATCTTTTCTTTGGAGAGCGCTTGTCCTGTTTTATCAGTGGATCAGTTAATTTAGGGGTCTTTAGGATTCTGCATTGCAGAACCACAAGACGCAAAAATACTGCAGTCTTTATTTTTTATTTTTAGCTTTTTTGTTGATAGGAACAAGGGGATCTGTCAACTTTGGCGTCTTATAATGAAACTTTTTTAATATTCTCACCATAGTTTGAGATCTTTCAATCAGTAGTGCAGAAAGCGCAAAACCCCCTAATGCCGCAAATATGAACCAGAATAATCCTCTTGCAAGATTAAAATCAGGTCTAAAGTAAAAATAAAGAACAATGTGGTATATAAAAAATATTGCATATACTAGCTCAACAAACATTTCAAACCGTGGATATTTTACATCAAACTCATCATCTGTAAGCATAATCCATGTGTGCACAACTACTCCGCCCAAAAATCCCAGCGTTAGCGCAGAGTAAAAGATAAATATGCTTGCATTTGAAACACTAAATGGAATAAAAACGTTAACAGTAGAAATAATAGATACTAATAAAATTCCAACCACGTATAAAACCACATGAGAAGTCAAAAGATGAAAAAATTCTGAGTGCTGAAAAATGTCATAAAAAGGATCTCTCAATCTTTTGAGCTCAAAACTTTTTGTGAGACTGTGTATTACCTGAAACGCAAAAAAATACAAAAATATAACGGTAAACGCAGTGTCGGCAATAAAAATATCTGTAACTGATAAATGAAGGTTTAACTCTGCCACCAAAAAGACAAACAAAAAACTCTTAAACCATACGTAAATTATAGGTGTGAGTATGAAAGCATACACAAACTGAACCAGGTCGAACTTTAATATTTCGCGTTTTCCCGTATGCTGGTATAAATATAGACCTGAAAGAAGCGCAAGAAATGGCACGAGAAAAATTATAAGCGTGAACATATAAATTCTAAGTAATCATACCATGGGAGAAACTACTAAGCAAGGAGGCTAATCATGCTTAAATTTTCTGAAACATTACCACTTCGCGTATTACAAAATCGTGTCTACCTCCTACCAGAATAGTTCCCCGCTTTTCATCTGATAATCTTAGCTGATTAAACCCAATCTTTTTTACCTCTTCTAAAATCTCCATATAATTTAAGTAGTCTTTCTGAGTAAACACCGGAAAAACCATAACCACAACTCCACCTTTTTTTAATATTTTTTTAAATTCTGAAAATGCAGAAAGATAAAGATTTCTCAGTTCATACCTAGTGCTTCTTAATTTTTCAGAAAAAATTTCTCCATGCAGCGTCGGTCCCAGATACGGCTCGGTTATAACAGCTGAAACTGAATTTTCTAAAACATCATCTGATATTTTTCTCACATCGAATTGTTTTATAGAAAGTTTTGCATGAAAATCGTTTTTCTCTTTAAGCCAGGATAAGTTTTCCAAAGAATCTTTTACGGCTTTTTCTGAACCGTCACGTCCAAAAATATTTTTATATCCTAAAAGTATTGCCTCCTGAAGGATAGTTCCGCTGCCGCAAAATGGGTCAAGAAGAGTTTCTTCTTTCTGTACTCCTGCAAGATTTATCATCATTCTAGCTAGTTTTGGCGGCATAACTCCTGATTTCATATCTCTTACCGGTCTTCCATAATCCCGCTTACTAAATGCCTCATATTCCTGAACACATAGTGTTTTACCTATATACACCCCGTCCGGGGAAGCAACAAATAAAATTTCTGCTCCTTTTTTAATGAGCTTATTTTTGTCTACAGTCACCGAGGAAAGATTTCTTTCTTTACTAAATGCAAACCTTGAAGAGATATCTTTTTCTTCTAATAATGCTTTTATGCCTTTTGATATAACGTTTATTTGAGAATATAAATTGTCAGAAGTATTTCTATCTCCTCCGTCATAAATACTTATCCCAAATTGCAATTTACCTTTATAGTCCGCAAACACTTTTTCCAGCAATAAATCTATGCTTATTACTTCTGTCAGTTGTTCTCTATTTGCTACCGTAATAACCGTTCCTATTTTTACTGTTCCGCCCAAGGTTTTATTTAAAACTTCAACATCAACTGGATCTGACTCAATAATGTATACTTCTATAGAGGTAATAAGCGGAATAAAGCTCAAATTAAAGCGCTTAAGCACAGAGTTAATTTCAGTAATAGAAAGTTGAGGTGTCCTTCCTAAAATAAAAATATATTTCACTTTCCCCATAATGCAATTATCTCACAGAATCCTTAGAAGTTAGCTTTCAGCCCAAGAATTTCATGATTTTCTATCAGTGCTCATCTTAACAAACGCATCTATTTGCTCTTTCGTAAAGCCTCTTTTTAATAATTCTGCCTCTTGATCTGCTTCTGATTTGCCTAATAACGTTTCGTATACCTTGGTTCTAGGTGGACGAGAAGCGGAAAAACCATCACTGGTTACCTTCAAAAACTCACCCGCAAGAGCCCTCCAATCATTTGCAACATCACGAATAAGATCTGATAAACCATTTTGGGCAAGTATAAATTTTCTTAATTTATTTGGCAATACGCCAACGTTAATTACAGAAAATAAAGATGCGTAAGTAGGATCTGTTTCTATAATTTTTCGTAATTTTAGAAGCTTATCTTCAGGAATTTTTTCGGGTTCTAAATCTTCTTGTGTAGGCTTATAAGGCTCTATTACTGTTCCTCTCGTATTATCATTAAATACATCTAGAACAGTTCCGAGTCTAAATTCACCACCTTCAATAGCGCTAGGCATTTCAGAAAGTATTCCGCAAAAAGTTATGCTCACAAAATCTCCCATTGCTGCCTGCCAAACTCTTTCCTGAACTTCAGGCGTTAAACCTTCTCGAGGTTGTACTAGCCTATCATTTGCGCTAATTACTTTTTCCCTCGATGTTTTTATTAATCTTTGAATCAACCAAGGAAATGCTGATAAAGATGTTCTCTCATTTTGCATCTCGGTTTTTAATCTAAATGCAGCCTGTGTCTCAGGAAGATTGCGCTCAAAAAATTCAGCCGACTTTGCCATTTGCAGAATTATACCTAAATCATATTCTAGGTTCAAATTTTGCTATACTCAAGTGGTGAAAAAAAGTTTACCCCATCTCAACCTTGAGACTTCATTTTGGGATAACAATAGCCTTGTTTGTGGGATAGATGAGGTAGGACGCGGCGCATTTGCTGGACCATTAGTTGCCGCAGGAGTTGTGCTAAAACCAGCAGCAAATTTTTTAAACGATTTGTTATCTTTGGGAATTAATGATTCAAAACTTCTATCCGAAAAAAAAAGACATGAAATTCTAGAAAACTCAAAAGATTTTATCTTATTCTCTCACGTTGAATTTATCCCAATTGAAGTTATAAATAAACAAGGAATTGGCGTCGCAAATAAAATGGGCTTTTTAAATGTATCTCATGCAATTCAAAACTTTGCAAAAAATGTCTCCATGTTTTTTTTGACTGATGCTTTTAAGATTCCGGAAATCCCTCAAGCTAAACAAAAAAATATTATAAGAGGTGACTCTACCTCTATTTCTATAGCGCTTGCTAGCATAATTGCGAAGGTTGAGAGAGATGAATACATGAAAAAATTGGGGAACGAGTTTACTTCATACGGCTTTGAAAAACACAAAGGCTACGGAACTTCATATCACAGAGAAATGATTTTAAAACATGGAGCATCCGTTCACCACAGAACTGATTTTATCTCAGCGTATATTTAACAAAAGACTTTATTTTGGTATTATAAAGTGTGATAAAAAAGCTTCTTCCAGGGAAAAAACGGGATCAAATTTTTCTTTTTTCAGGTTTATCTTTAGCCTTTCTTGCGTTATTTTACATATTTTCTTTTTATGTAAAAGGCGGAAGACTTAAGGTTTTTGACTTTGATATGACTGTCAGACTTTCTGACAAAACCCCTATGAAATTTGATCCATACTTTTCTTTTCTAAGTCTTACGGGAAGTTTTGAGATTACTTTAGTCATACTTATCCTGTTGTTAATCTTGCGTAAAAAAATTATGGGGTTTTTAGTTATTGGGGTTTTTGGACTTGCTCACTTTGTAGAGCTTTTTGGAAAATCATTTTTACACCATCCGCCTCCTCCTTTTATGTTTTTTAGGTATGATTTAGGGTTTCAGTTTCCCACCTCATATGTTCAAACAGGAAATTCTTATCCATCCGGACATGCCATGCGCATGATTTTTCTTGTTGTTATTGCGGTGTGGGTTATTTTACACATGAAAAAAATAAATACACAAGGGAAAATAATAACAGTAGGACCTATTATTGTTTACACAGCTCTTATGCTTCTGTCCAGAATAGTGTTAGGAGAACACTGGACAAGTGACGTTATAGGAGGAAGTATTTTGGGCGCCTCTTTTGGAATCCTTTCCCTGATATTTCTGTAAGTTTCAACTTCCCTTAGGATTTTAATGAACGAAGTGAGGGAAAAACGCAAAGAAAAATAGGGTTTTAGGATCGGATTGAGCGTAAGAGAAGGAGAACCGCAGGGTTCTTGAGCGAAGCGAAAGATTCCTATTTCAATTTTTCTACTTACTTTAGGATCGAAGGTCGCAAAGAGGTTTTTAACTTACTTTAATTTTTCGACTTCCTTGTGCTCTTGAACTTTTCCACATTTTCTACAGAATTTTCTGAGTTTTAACTTGTCAGGAGTATTAAGTTTATTTCTACTTGTAATATAATTTCTTGATTTGCACACAGTACATACAAGACCTAATTTTAGAACTGCGCCTGTTTTTTTCTTAGCCATTTTTGATTTTCCTTTCGAGAGTTTATATTATACAAAACTCAGCCTGAGATTACAATCAGTTCATGTCAAATAGCTTAGCTGCACCAATAATTGACGAGTCTTCTATTTTCATAAATTCAATTTTATACTTAGTGAGTTTTTTTATGGTTTTTTCAACCATTTCTTTATATAAATTCCCTTTCCAAAAAAGACTCCCTTCAGCTACAAAAATCATATCTCTTTTCTTAAATTCTGCAATTCCAATTATATGAGTTGCTACTAGTTGAGCTGAATAATCAAGCAATTCCTGAGCTAATTTTCCTGCTTCAGATTTTTCTGCAGCTACATCTGATAATTCTTTTGTTGAAGAAATCTCCTGTGTTTTCATTCCTCTTTGTCTGATCAAAAAATTAAAATGTTTATAGAGATATGCTCCTGAGACTTCTTTTTCAAACTTAGATCTATTCATGTTTTGACTTTGGGAATTAACCCACAAGCCCGATTCAGAGGTTTCAAATTTGTCAAACCCTGCGGCTTCTAAATTTACAGCAGTTACTTCATCCAAAAAAAATGCAGCGTTATAACCAGTTCCCACGATTAAACATCCTAATGAGTCTTTATTGGAAACTGAAAGCCCAGCAAGAAGTAAACAAACGGTGTCATTTGCCACAGCAACTTGTATGTTTTGTCCGGTTTTCACTTTTACATATTTTTCTAGCTCTTCTCCAACGTTTTTTCCAATTAATCCCTTGAAAATATGCATTTTTGTAGCAGACAATAATTTTCCGTCAATTATTCCATTTCTTAATACGGATTCCTGTGGAAATGCAAAATTAAGCGAAACATATTTTATTGATTTTATAATGTATTTATTTATAAATGATAAAAAGATTTCTATGTCTTTAAATTCTGAAATTGGAAACGTTTTTTCTGTCATCACGGTTAATTTCCCGTTTATTTTTCTTACTTTTGCTGAAATGAACACAGAACCGCCTACAACTAACACCTGAAAGATTTCATTATCTGGAATCTGAATAGAAGAAATGTTCGTTCTTAGAAATCTAAGACTTGTATCTTTACCAGAGGAAGCATCTACAAGTTCTTGAGTGAAAGCCGAGGCAATTTTCTGTAAATCCATATATTTTCCTGAGTATTTAATCACAATATCTGGAGCCCTCAGCGAGAATCGGACTCGCGACCTATTTCTTACCAAGAAATCGCTCTACCACTGAGCCATGAGGGCGAATACAAGTTATATGGGCAGTAATTTTGTGCCGAGACCAGGATTTGCACCTGGGTAGCCCAGACGGGCGACAGATTTACAGTCTGTTGCGATTGACTACTCCGCCATCCCGGCAACTTTTATCTGCCAAGATCAAAACAAAACTATTTAACTAACGCACCAATCCTGGCAAACAGAATCTTATACTCAAAATAATACTTTCGCAAATTCCTAAAAGTATTTTGAGTACAGAATAGGATTACGAAAATTGCAAATTTGAGTAAGATTATACATTTTACTAAATATTAACCTAAATTGGAAGAAAATCTATGTACATCTTGTGTCTTTACGGACAAATTTGATTAACTTAATATATGCGCTTATTCCAATCAGTGAGATTCCCGATTCTCCTACTTATATATATATTTTATATATGCCTTGTTCTGTTCAGCAGCTATAAAGTCTACTCAGCAGACCTAACCACTGCGCAGATAAGACTGGATAGACTTGCCGCACAGAGCCCGCTATCTGGACTCATCTGCATAACCCCTGCATCAAGTGCAACAGAAGGAAAGCTTCAGGTAGTTTTTCCCTCAGATTTTTCTATCTCTAATACTGGCTGGAGCGTTTCTACCTCTAACATCCCAGGAGGCTCTACTGCTTGGCCAGGAATTTCATTCCAGCTTGCTTCAGGAAATACTGCAACTTTTGCATCAAGTGATTTAACTCAAGGAACCTTATACTGCTTCACATTTGCTTCATCCGGCTCAACTACCGGCAATATAGGAGCAAAAGCAGGAACACTTACAACCTTAACAGGCTCTTCTACTATAATTGACTCTCAAGGATTCGGATTCACTATTGGAAATGACCAGGTAACCGTGAACGGCACCGTGCCTGCATCTGCCTCAGATTATAGCGTTCACTTAGAAAAAACCTCTCCATCTGGCTCTATCATTCGCCCTCAAACACATGTTGAATACAAACTTTCTTATTCATCCAGTCTTTCCTTTACGTCAAACATTCAGGTGGTTGCTTCATGGTCACAGGGAACCATAGGCAATTCTGCGGTACCCTCAATAGATATTCTGAGCTATGCTACAAATACTGCTACAGACGGGTATGGCGGGGTAAAACCTGTTATAGACACCTTAAATAGAACAATTACATGGAACATTTCCGCTCTTCCCGGAAACTTAACTCAAAATGTTTCATTTCAATTAATTACACTTAACTCATACTCGGGTTCTGAGAATGTAGCCTTTACTGTATCTGGCAAGGTGGTAGGAATTGGTGTTGAAAGTCTTTCCTCATCTGTCACTTCTTACTATTCTCTTTCTGCTCCTCTTGAAACTCCTGCCATAACTCCAACCCAAACCCCCTCAAGCTACACTCCTACAATCGTTAATTCACAGCAGAAAAGAACAGAAATATCAAGCATAAACATATCATCGCTATCTTCTGATAATGCAATTATAAATGCCGATTTCTCAGATAATGTTCATTCAACAATTCAGTATGGAACTTCTACTAACTCCTTAGACAAAACGCTAACATCTCTTGTTAACAAGAAAAACCATGAATTTGAACTCACTAACCTCACGCCTAACACCACCTATTATTTTAGAGTCGTTGGAAAAACTGGATCTCAAACTATTTATTCGGATTACTTCACCTTTAAAACTTCAAAAAAAACTGCAGTAGACAACCTAGATATTGCCTCCTCACTGATCTTAGAAAGCAGCAATATTGTACTTCTGGATCCGTTTCGTGCAAAAAATTCTTTTCCAATTGCGGTAGTTCCCTTAAATACATCATTCCAGTTAAGATTCAGAACAGATCCTGAAGCGGGTATCAAAAAAATCCAGTTATTTTTGAAAGATAAGCACGTCTTAGGACTTACAAGTACTGAAAAGGAGGAAGCCTCAGGTTCAAACGTAAACATGGTGGAGGTAAAAAGAGGAGAGTTTACCGGAAGACTTTTTTCCGGATCAAAGGCAGGTTTGTATAGTTTAATAGCACGAGTTGAAGATTCACAAGGTAATATTTCAGAAAAGAATTTAGCAGATGTACGGGTCTTACCATTTATGAAAGTTGTAACTAAAGACAATAAGCCTATTGAGAATGCCAGAGCATATCTTTCATATTTCAGTGAATCTGAAAAACGCTTCTTAAATCTTTCAAATCAAGGACTCTCAATCCCAAATCCTTACTATTCTGACATAAATGGCGAATTTAAAATGACCTTACCGGAAGGACACTATAGGGCACACATTTCCTCGATTGGATTTAAAGGAAAAGAAGTAGACTTTATAGTTGGGGGAACTGAAAAAAACATATATCCTACAGTTGTTCTTGATGCAGAACCATTTTCAATATTTAACACAATCTCTTATTATTATTCAACCATTTCAGATCTTATTAAATCTTTTACAGAAAATGTTTTGCCTCTATCTAGGTCAACAAGAATCGTAGATCTTTCCGGAATCGTTACGCTTTCAATTCTTGTATTATTATCATTTGCCGCGTTTTTCAGAAGAACACGATTTGACCTATATTCCTTTGGATTTTTTACCCTTCATCATACCCCAATTATCAAAAAAAGTGTAAATTTAACAGTATTCTCTGGACAAGTAATTGATTCAGAGACTTTAAAACCCATTTCAAAAGCTGTAATCACCATACTAGACGATAAGCGCACCGTCTTACAAAACATAAAAACAAATGCAAAAGGAATTTTCTACTGTCCATACAGTCCAGGACATAAAATAATATCTGTACTAAAAGAGGGATTTTTGGAACACGAGAAGGAAATACAGCCTGAGAATAAAGACAGCATTTTAATAAAACTTACAAAGCAGAAAGGATATATTGGATCGTATGAAAAAAAACTCCTAAGAACTCCGTTATATCTTTTCTCATTTATGCTTGAAGGTATTTTAATTCTTTCTTTTGTTGTAGAATTCTACCTGTTATTTCTCTGGGGACCTGTAAAAGTTTTGCCGTTTTTAATTCTTTCAATTATAAATCTTGTTCTTTTTTCTTACTACCAAAGTTCACACAGGAGGTTTGATAATTAACCCAGGAAATTAAATATTCCTGCGTAGCAAAACGAAGTTATTGCAAAGCAAAACGAAGTTATTGCAAAGCAAAACGAAGTTATTGCAAAGCAAAACGAAGTTATCACGAAGTGAAACAAGTTATTGCAAGGCAAAAGGATGTTATTGTTGAGGACCTAGGATAATAAGAAAATCTACCCCTTCAGGTTTTTTCTCACCTTCTGGAAGTTTTTCTACGGTTCCATTTAATGTTTTTGCTATTGCCTCTGCTGACTGAGCCTGTTTTCCAGTTAAATCAACTACAATGGTTTTCGTGTATGTAGTTTTTGAAGCGTTTTCCTTATCTGTAACAGTAATGTTAGTAATTTTTTCTTTGAGCTTTTTCTCAACAGTATTTGTTAAACCTACAGTTGTAGTTCCGTTATATAAAGCAACTTTAAATTCCTGAGGCTTTTCCTGAGACGAATCTCCAATAGAAAGAGGTTGAACTTCTATGATTTTGTTAGCCCAAGGATCATACATGATGGCTTTTTTGGCTTTCTGATACAGCAAAACCTTAAATCCGTTTTTAGCATGCGCAAAAAACGGCTGATTTTTAAGTTTAGTAATGTCTGAAACAGTAGCAACTGTTGGAGTTTCGTCGCGCGGCAACTCAATAAGCTTTCCTACTTTACTCACAAGACTATTTATCTCTTCTTGAGCTGCTGCGTTGGGATTCTTTAGTAACTTTTGGGAAGTTTGATATTTATTATAAAAGTAATATGAAACTCCTCCTGCCAATAATAGCACGACAACCAAAATTACTATAAATAATGAATTTTTTGGTGAGGGCTTTGGAACTTTTGCCATATATTGATATTAGTGAAATGTTCATATTGTGTCAAGTCTTAAGGTGAAGGAATCGCAGAAGAAGTTGCACTCTCCTCTGCCTCAGAAGTTTGAACTACGCTAGACACCGGAGACTCAGTAGGCGCTGGGGAAACGCTCTCCTTTTCCTGGGAACTTGCTCCAAGAACTTGGGATGGCGTTGAGGTAGGCTGGATATCGGAAGCCCTACTCTCAAATATATGAGGATCTTTTACGGAAAGTGCACTCCAAGAAAACGTGATATCAGAATCTGCCTTTTTGTCAAGAATAATACTAAATCCTTTGTTTGATCTTCTTGAAACTATAAAGGACACATTTTGACTCATAACTGCTGCTTCTGTTGCAACTGAATCTTCTTCTAGTGAGATAGATGCTGTCACAACAGGGCTTTTTCCATATTCCTTCTCAAAGACTATATCTACCCTATCACCTCCTTTCTTTATAACTGCAAACCCCGCAGAATCACTATTAAACGTAGGTCGTCCTGCAAACAAAACATCACCCTTAAAGATAACCTCTCCTAGAAATGTTGCAAGGTTTTGAACCTGAAGACTTGCTACAATCAGGTCCTTAAACATCTGGACAACAGAATCAAAAACACTTCTTCCGCGTACATGGAGTTCTCCAGAGATTGTTGCAATTCCATCAGATGAAATATTCAAATTTGCTGAAGCTCCCGCAGATCCCTTGAGTTGAGAATTTATATTTGCTATCTGCGAAGAAAGATTTGTTATCTCTTGGGAAACTACACTAATACCTTCAATATTTTTTGCTTTTATAGTGTCCACAGTTAAGGAGCCAGATATGTTTGCATTTTGCGCATTCATATCAATGAATTGAGCAAGCTGAGTATTTGAGCCTGAAAGACCTGCGGTAACAGCACTGTTCTCAAGTCCATTAAAATATCCCTGCTGAACAAAAATCATGATCTTGTCTGCATTTTTATCCCAATACTGTAATGCTTTTCCAATTACCTGTCCTGCCTGAACAGCTTTCATTGCTCGTCCCGACGTACTGGATGCTGCAAGATAATCTCCTGGATGAATAGTTTCAGAAAGCGGATCAATTTTTACAAGTATACGGCCATTTAGAGCAATAGGCTTAGGATTGTCCTTTGGATCAATAACTCCATGTCCTGTTGAAGTAAAATCGCCGTAGTTATTTGATACAACCCCAATTACGTTCTTAGCATAAGCGCTACTTGCTCTTACAAGCTTAGCAACCTTCAGTTTTGGAGCATTGTAGAGAATGTTCCCATGTCCATCTTCTGCATATTGTTCTACCATCTCACTACTTGCTACCATAACATCACCATAATCAGCATTAGCCTCAACTGGATACAGCTCAGCATAATCTTGAACTGGAGAACCCGAACAGTCTCTTAATTCGTAAGCAGTTCCTGAAGTAGGTGAGGTCGCTGCAGCTAGTGAAGAACAAACAGCCGTTGTACTTGCGGTGTTACCTAAGGTAACCTGAGGGCCTGCAGAATTTCCAGCAACTGTTGATCCTGATTGATTTCCAGCTTTAATAACCACTACATTCTTACCATTTGTTCCTGTACTTGTGTTGCCTATGGTAACAGTGTTTATTCCAGCTCCTGCTGAAAGTGTTGTTGCAATATTTACTGCTTGATTATTTGCTCCTCCTGCACCGGTACCAATGTTAATAGTTTGAGCTCCGGTAGATGAACCTAGGGTGATAGCACCAGTCCCAGCTGCAGCTCCTATTACAATAGTTCCAGCAGTACCGGGCGTTAGTGTGATTGCTCCCGTTCCTGTACCTCCTCTTATAAGTGTTGAGCCGGATGTCATTGAGGCGCTCCCGATAGTAATGGCTCCCGTTGTCATAGCAGTACCTAGAGAGATAGATCCTGCGGTTTGCCCTGTACCAA
>CAZQIA010000002.1:0-45871 GCA_964593215.1 uncultured Gammaproteobacteria bacterium | reverse complement strand
AACCTTATCTCCAATTCTTTTTTTAAGAAATAAACCGGCGGTTTTATCCTGGGGTGCACCTAAAAGTTTTGCGATGGTAGTAATGTTGCGATTTTCCACTTCTTCTATCTCACCGCTTTTTTCAGCCCTGATAAATCCATGATGTTTTGCCGGCTCTAAATCACGTGCTGAAATAAATGAATCTCCGCCTTGTGCCTCTATTATCTGCTTCATCTTTTCATGCGCTTGTCCACTGTCTAAGATGTATTGAGCCCATTTTTGAGAATTCTCAAAATCTTTTGGTTTGTTTCCTTCAAGGCATAAATCTAATAGCATGGAAGAAAGAAGAATTGAACGCTCTTCTAGTGCCATGGGTCTATCTTCAGTTCTTTCCAGAACTTTTAAAGCATCCTTTGCCTCTAGAAGCGGTCCTACTCCCTGACCGGCTGGCTCTTCAACTTTATGAATGTATGTATCCAGGTGAACTTTAAAACGTTTTGCAAGATATTTAAATTTATTAGATAAAAGCTCAACGTCTTCTTTGCTATGTACCTTAACCGTTTTCCCATATGGCAAATCAATAATCACATGAGTTGAACCAAATGCAATTTTTTTTGCCATCACAGAAACTAACACTTTATCGTAACTCTCAAAAACAAGAGGTTCTTCAACGTGAATTATTTCATCATCTGCCGGCGCAATCTTAAAACTTCCGCCCCACACAATACACCCGCCTGTTTTTTCTACAATTTTTTGTATTTGTTTTTTTGTAAATGTAACCTTTGCCAAAACTTCCATGCAATCTGCTGTTCCAGCTGGAGTTGTGATAGCGCGGGAAGAACTTTTAGGTATAGTAAAGCCTGCAGATGCAATTATAGGAACAACAATCATAGTTGCTCTAGTTCCTGGTGTACCACCAATAGAATGTTTGTCCGCAACAATTCCCGGAAAATCTAACTTATCTCCTGTCTCAACCATTGCTTTAGTAAGATAGTAAATTTCGTCATTTGAAAAACCCTTTGAGTATCCTGAGGCAACAAAATACGTAGTAAGAATATCTCCCAATCTATCTTTTGCGATTTCGTCCATGATTGAGTAGATCTCTCTGTAGGATAATTTTTTTCCTATGAGTTTTTTTTGAATTGCCTTAAGTGCTAAATCTTTTTCTTCCATAGCTATCCTCCTCCCTTAAATTGCTCCATTGCCATTCTCACAATTCCTTTGAGAACTTTAATAATTTCATAAACCAAAAAGTTAATCAATTGGTAAATATATGGCCAAATTTGTCTAAGCCTGTACATAAATCCGTCCCAAAAATTCTGGATTTTTTTCCTTCCTGAATCTTTAGTCGGATCAAATTGGGTTTGAGAAAAATAAGCAGACTGACTATTTTGCGGATCCATTATTATTTTTTTGCAATCAGGACTGCTCCTGTCTTTGCATTTTTTCCTACTTCCTCAAGACTTGCCCTTACAACCAGCCGTTTCCAAATAGTCCCAGGAGGAGTACAGGTTACTATAGTTATATATGGATGGTCGTATGCTTGAGAAAAAATACCAGTATCTTCTGCAGATGTAATAGTGATGGAGAATATTTTAAATGAATATTCCACGTTATTTACTTTTGCAATGATCTTGTCTCCATTTTTAATAGTGTGGAGAGTTGCAAAAATTGTTTTGTAGTTTTTTGGATCAAACCACTGTGGCAGGGTTGAGTGTCCAAAAATAATTGCGTTTCCTTCCTGTCCCGGAATTGCTGTTCCAGCGTATTGTATTAAATGATTAGCTAAATCATAATCTGTGGTTGAAACTACTGCATTTTCTATTTTGAGTTTTGGAATTGAGAGTGAATATGTGGGAACTGAAGTGTTGTTTGATAGATGAAGAGTAGGATACCAACTTCTTGCATCATCGTAATTTTTTGTTAGATTTAAAACGCCTTGTTTAAAAAGACTCCCAAAGCCTCCACCAACCATTTCATGCCTAGGTACTGGAACTTCAACTAAGTCTGAAGAAAATCCAAAATAGAATTGATATAACAGCATGGGGAAGAAAAAATATATAAAAATTCCTAATCCTGTTACTGTTGTCAAAATACCTAGAAGTTTTCGTTTTTTTGGAAGTACTCCTTTTTTATGCTTCTTAAAATAATAGGCAGACATATAAAAATCTACTGGATAGAAACGTTCACCTCAATGTTTTTCTTGTTGAACGGAAAGATTTTTGGAAAAAGAGGAAGACTCCTCGTAAAGTTCACAAGATCATCATTTACACCCTTAACCTTTATCACCTCATCAACCTTGGAGGCATTTTTTCCATTTAGCTTTGCAACAATATCGGAAGTAGATACCACGGGAAGATACACAGATGAAAAGTTGATCTTTCCAGTTATGGAGCCATTTTTGTCTTTTGAAATATCACTTACTGTAATTTTTGAATTGTTTGATGAATACAGGTATCCTTCAGGAACTTCTGATTTATCAAGCTCTTTTGCTATATTTTCCAGATCAGAAATCTTATACGAACCAAATTTAAAGGTAATTTTTGCAGATAAAGAAACTGCGCTTGCTTCCTCGCCTTCTTTTTTAGAGAACGTCTTTTCGTCAAACGTATAATCTACTGGAACAGAAATAATCTTTTGGGAAGTGTCTTTAGACGCACCTTCATTTGCCTTTTTAGACAAATCATCAATAATTTTAGAGGTTAAAGAGTCTATGTCATCCGCTGAAACCACTTGAGACTCTTTTTTTGTTCCTCCTGAAAATGCGGATTCATTTTTTGCAAAAACATCTGAAGTTGATATACCTTTAAGTTGAAAATTTGAGGAAGAAGGAAGATTGTATTCTTTTCCAAACTTGGACGCTTCAACCTTTACTTTTGATGAAGAAAAGCTTGTTGAAAAAGAGCTAGTAGACGCTATCTGAACATCTCCAGCCAAATTAAATTCCAAACTATTAGGACCTATTATTGTAGCTCCCTTAGAAAACGTTTTAGGATCTTCGGTTTTATTATAAACAACAACCTCTCCCTTTGCTTTATCACCTGTTTCTTTCTTGCCCGTTGTCTCAGTACTACTGTCTCCCTCCGCCTGAGATGAGGCAATATCTATATGGACTGTTTTATCAGAAGCGGAGGTCGAGCTATCCGGAGAGAATGTAACCTCTAAATCTTTGGAAAGTGTTTTCTTTTCTAAATAGAGGGTAACGCTTACCTTCTCAAAAAAATAATAATATCCAACAATTACCAAAAGAAGAAGGATTACTGCAAGAATAGGATACAAGATGGTGTGCTTCCCAAAGCTATTGCCAAATGAAACACGCGGAATTCTTAAGGAAGGCATAGAAGGTAATTTCATTTTAGACACGGTTGATGCGCGCTCTTCTTCTCCTTCAATGTGCAAAACCTCCTCATCTTGCTCTTCCCCTAATTCTTTTACCTCATTTTTACTATTAAGAACATCAACTCCTTTAAAAAACCCAACTTCCTCACCGTGAAAAAATAATTCTTCAGAAGTTTTATCATCTTCTTTCTCAGACATTTCTTTTTTTTCGTTGTCATCTTCGTGTTCTTCTTCTGCTTCATCTGTTTCTTTTGGTAGCTCTGATTCCTCAACAGTTGCTATCTCAACAACTTTTTGTGAAGACTCAGGAGGCAGCTTAACTGAGGTAAGATTCATAAAACCCATCTCAAAGGCAACTCCGGACACAACAGATTGGGATTCAATCTCTGGATCTAAAACCTCTACTTGAGGAATATGCAAGAACTGCAATCTTTTACTCCAGTTATGAGAAAGAAAAGCTTGTTGTGATTTTTTTGCATGTTCATAGTTAATAAGAATAATTTTAGAAGGAAGCACCTCTAGATCTTCTTGTTCTGAAAGAATATGTTCTACCGCTAACACAGCAGTATCTGAAATAACGCTTGTCTTAGATGAAAGTATAACTCCATTTTTTGCAATGCTTACTGTAACGTGTTTATGGGACAATTCTGCAAAGATAGCGGTAACTGGCGCTCCTTCTTTTTTCTGCAGATAAGCAGTAATTGCCTCAATAGAAACTATAAAGCCTATGGGGGTAAGACTTAAAGACTCACAAAGACTTTTAAGCTTTAACAAATAGTCCTTAACAATTTTTCCTTCTTCAACCCAATCAACAGGAACTGCAAAAATAGTTTTTTCCAGGTTGAACCCAACAGGAACCGTCTTTTCAACCTCTGATACTACAATATCAGCAAGTTCAACAAGTTTTTCAGATGAAATAGATTCTAAAGATTCTGCAAATTCTTCCGAACGTGATCCGGCAATAAGCAGGCTCTCCCCATTTTTTTCAAAAAGGATAGAGCTAATCTTCCCGGAAGACAAAATAAGGGCTAAAAAAAATTCTTTACTGTCTTGTTTTTTTTGAAGAAACGGCAGCTTCATATGAAGTAGTTTTGAACAAGCAACTTATTAAGTAGGATCGATTACCCAACTTTGGAATAAATCCTCTGTTGGCCTCGTCCTAAAGATTCTTGCTTAACTATTGTAAACTTTTTTACCTCACCTGTAAAATTTACATGGGGCCCACCACAGAATTCGACCGAATACCAATCTTTGGTACGAGGACTATCTGAGGAGAATCGATTTGACGAAGGGTTACTTCTATCTTCTCCTCCTATAAAATAAATTTTTGAAACCTCTGCATATGTATCTGTAAAAAGTCCAATAGCTCCCATTTCTTTAGCTTTTACTGTGGGAATCATTTCAAAATGTACGGGCAAATTATCTTTTATTTTTTTATTGACTGTTTTCTCAAGATTTTCCAGTTCTTCCTGAGTCAACTTCCTATCAAAGTTAAAATCAAATCTCACGCGCTCAGATGTAATATTGCTTCCTGTCTGATGAAGATCTGTTCCAAACATATCACGTAGCGCTTGATGCATTAAATGAGTAGCGGTATGTCCCATTACCGTTTTTTCAGAATGATCCGCAAGTCCCCCCTTAAATTTTTGCTCTGCTCCTTTTCTTGAAAGATCCTGATGGGCCTTTATCTGTTCTGCAAGTTCTTGCTCATTAAAGGTATAGCCTAAACTTGTAAGCTGAGTGGGACCCAATCCAAAAGAAGTAATTGCTTTAAATGCAAGTTCTGCTGAAATTTCTTTGCTTCCCATTAATTCATCTCCAACCTTTTTACCTTTGGAAAGCTCTTTTTCTATCATTCGTTTTCCTTCATCCAAAGCTTTCTTGTAGGAACCAACTTCTTGCAAGATAGTATTTTTTATATACTCATATTTTTCTACAAGCTGAGAATCCGTATCTTGATAAGATTCTACAATCGCTTGAATAATATTTTCAGGATTTTGACTTCCCAAAGCATGTAGATGATCTAATGCCCGACGAATTAAACGCCTAAGAATATATCCTTGCTCTTTATTAGATGGAGCAATATTGTTTGAGGTAATAAAAACTGCTGCCGTTATATGATCAACAATAATTCTCATTTCTCTTTTATGGTCTACATATTTTTTAGAAGTTACTTTCTCTATTGAGGAAACAATGGGAGCAAAAAGTGACGTCTCAAACATATCAGTTTTCCCTTCAGTAACCGCAACCAAACGCTCTAATCCTCCTCCAAAATCTACATTTTTTTGCGGAAGTTCTTCAAAACCGTCTTCTTTTCTTATGTACTGCATAAAAACTGAATTTCCAATCTCAACATATCTTCCGCAATCACAGTTAACATGACATTTCTCACCAAATTCTTTTTTATGCGGTGTTTCAAAATCATAAAATACTTCTGTATCCGGACCGCCTGGCTCTCCCACCGGCATGTTTTCTGGAACACCAGCTCTACTCCACCAATTTTTAGAAACTCCATATTTAAAAATTCTCTCTCCAATTTCTGCCTTAATTCCAACTTTTATAAACTCCTCTTTCCAAATTTCTATGGCATCTTTGTCCTCAGGAATTGTTTCAGACCCTTCAAACACTGTTACATATAATTTTTGAGGATCCAACTTTAGTTCTTTCGTTAAAAACTCAAAAAACCAAGGAATCTGTTCATTTTTAAAATAATCTCCAAGCGACCAGTTTCCTAACATCCTAAAAAATGTAGTGTGACGATTATCTCCAATTTCATCTATATCTTGTGCTCTAAAAGAATTTTGCGCATTAACTAATCTTGTACCGGATGGGTGTTTTTCTCCAAGAAGATAGGGAACTAAGGGCTGCATTCCTGAAGATGTAAATAAAGTGGTAGGATCGTTCAGGGGAACCAGTGACGAATTTTCTATACGCGTATGCCCGCGTTTTTCAAAGAAAGAAATATACTTTTCTAAGATTTCTTTTGCTTTCATATATATCAAATTGTACCATAAATTCAATCTTTACATAAACAGGGAGGTATTTTTATAGATACGTTTTATAAAACTTTTACCTTATACGCTTTAACTGATGCTGTACTTTTTCCATTGATTTTTTAACAGCGTTCCAAAGAACCTTATCTTCAACTTTTGCACTCGTTTTTTTACCATTTTTAAAAAACGTATGAAAATGAAATTCAAATCCCGTAACCTTATTCTTTTTATTGTAGTACGCCGAAACTTCTGCCTCCATCGAATTTATAGGTTTAGATCTTCCAATCTTTTCTGCAAATTTTTCCACCAATTCTTTAATCTTCTCTTTTTCGTCTTTTAACAAAACCTTATGGTGATCCGTAAGCGAAAATTTTATTTTCTGCACTGGCTGAGAATTAGCAAATAAAATCAGGAAATTCTTTACTGAGACTATCCCCTTTGGTTTCCCTCTTTTAGTTACTAAAACAACACTGTTCACTTTTTCAGTCTCCATTTTATTGATTATGGAGGTACCATCTGATAGTTCGGGAAGACTAACTACGTTTGTATTCATGTACTCAGAAACTGGAAAATCAAATTTTTTTAAATCCTTATCATCAATAACAAAAGTTCTGTTGTTTTTGTTTCTTGTAGATCTTCCTTTTCCAGGAGGGGCTGTAAAAACCTTCTGGAGATCATGTCTTGTGATAATTCCTACCATCTTTCCCTTGTTGTCTACAACGATCATCCTTGAAGTTTTTTCTTTTCTGAGCAAACTATATACATTCCGAACTTTATCATGCATATTAACAAAAATGACTTTTCGAGGCTCAAGTTTTTTAAGAAGTTCTTTTTCGTTTTTTAAGCTCTTTATAATATCAGAAACATAAACAATTCCTTTTAGCTTATCCTCAGAGTCAAAAACAGGAAGTGTGTATATATTAAGCGCCAACATATGTTTGGCAACATCAAATAATGAATTCTCAAAAGTTAATTTAGGAGGCTTTACCAACACTTTCCCCACTTTTGTTTTTAATGGAAAACGTTTTTTAAAAAGTGCATGAGAAGCACTTAACAACCCTTCAAGATCACCATTTTTAAAAACAAAGACTGGATCATGACTGCTTTTTACTTTTTCCAAAGATGATCCTAAATTATCTGAAGGTTTCACAAAAGGAACTTCCCCGGCAGGTTTTATTAATGAGACTAAGTCGTTCATGTGTTTGAGTATTATACAAAAGAATAATTATTTTTCAATGTATTCTCGCAATGGACATCCTGTGTGGTTGCATGAAGCCTTGCAGTATTCACGACCGTAGTAGATTAATCCGAGGGCAAAATCATGCCATAAACTTTTAGGTAGAAGTTCCATCAAATCTTTTTCAATCTTTACCGGATCTGCATTTTTTGTTAGTCCAAACAAAGTTGAAAGCCTTTTTACGTGAGTATCTACCACAATTCCTTCAGTCTTTCCAAACGCTTCCTGCAAAATAACGTTTGCAGTTTTACGTCCTATAAACGGGAGTTCTAGAAGCTGTTCCATAGTTTCAGGAAGTTTTCCTTTATATTGATCCAGCACAATTTCTGCTGCTTTTTTAATGGCTTTTGCTTTTCCTTTATAGAAATTTATGCTTTTTATATCTTTCTCAAATTCTTCAAGGGCAACTTTTCTATAATCTTCAATTTTTTTATACTTTGCAAAAAGAGTCGGGGTTAATTTGTTTACGCCAACATCTGTTTGCTGAGCGGAGAGCGCAACCGCAACGTAGAGCTCCCAAGGACTTCCATGATTAAGAGGGGTTTTAGGGTTAGGATATAGTTTTTTTAACTCATTGGCGACTTTTTTAGCCTTGTCGTTTGTATTCATGCTATTTTTGACAAAATGAATACAATATTTAAATTCATTTTGTCACCCTGTGTTATTTCACACAGGGCTACACTCTTATCCATCTATAATTCCAGATAAAGCTTTTGCTAATTTTTGAGGATTATGCCTTAAGAACTTTCCTTTTCTCAGAAATTCTCCGGTAATAACTTTTACACCATTTTTGAAATTCTTTTCATCATACAAAACCGGTTCTTCTTTATCTTCTTCATATCTTTTAAGAATTTCACCTGTCGGCATCTCTGTATTTATGATGCTGTAATCTATTACTGTCTTGCCCAAATGATTCTGAATTACCTTTACAAAATCGTGCGCTTTAAAATTATATGTTTCACCGTATTTAGTCATAATGTTTACTATGTAAATTACTTTTGCCGATGTTTCGTTAATTGCTTGTGCAATGTCTTTTATTATTAAATTTGGAAGGATAGACGTGTATAAATCACCCGGACCCAAAATCACAAAATCAGCTTCTTTAATTGCCTGAATTGCTGCAGGATTTGCTGGAACTTCCGGGTTTAAAAACAAATGATTTATTGGAACTTTACCGTCGTGTTTGGGAATATCTATGTTTGTTTCCCCGCTTATTTCATTTCCATCCTCAAGAACAGCAACTAATTTAGTAGATTTTAAAGTTACAGGAATAACATTACCTTGAACGTTAAGTATTTTAACTGCTTCCTGAACTGCGGTGTCAAATCCTCCAGTTATTTTTTCTAAAGCAGTCAAGAGTAAATTTCCTAAACTATGCCCTGATAAGGTACCTTTTCCTTTAAAGCGGTAATTAAAAAGATCTGAAACAATTTTATTGTCGGTATTGGATAAAGCAACCAATGCACGCCTGATATCTCCTGGAGGAAGTGTTCCAAATTCTTCCCTTAAAAGTCCTGTGGATCCGCCATCATCAGCCATCGACACGATTGCTGATAACTCATACGGATATTTTTTAAGTCCTGTTAGAACTGTAAAAACGCCTGTCCCGCCGCCTATCACGACTACTTTTTTAGACATATCTTTTCCTTCATTTTGAAGGAGTAATCACGTTAGTGATATTCCCGAAGGGAAATCATTTTAGTGATTATAGTACAAAACCATGCTTGTATCAAACATTTGGACAAATAGACCAATTATTTACGCAGACTTCTTAGCTTTAAAAAAGCGTTTTTTGGGGGGTGATTGTGTACCTTCTTGAGACTCCTTATCTTCCTCAGCTGGATCAGATAAAGCAGATTCTTCGGATGTGTTGTAAACTCCGGGGTTTTCTTCAGGTTCAGGGGAAGAAATATCAGCTATAAAGTCTGCTCCTTCTTGCATAAGCTCTTTTAATAACCCTCTTCCTTTTTCTGTTCCAACTAGATAGGCAAGCCCCGCACCTATAAAAACACCCCACATGAAACCATTTCCAGATCTAGATTCTTTCTTTTTCTCCATACTATTCCTTTTCCTTTCTTTTAAACAATTTTGCAAGTATTCCTAATGTTTTTGATGAAAACAAAAATCCTGTAATAAATGAAATGGGCTCCGAAACAGTTTCTGTTAATTCATCTACCTCATCTAAGATTTTATTTGTTTTTTTTAATGTAGTCCGTAGCTCTCTGAGAATGAAAAAGACCTGGATACCCAAAACCACAAAAAGTACCGAAAGAAGAATAATGACAAAAAGGAGGACAGCTTGGACAGTATCTATCATAGTAGCTCAGCCTAAAATCTAAACTGTACTTTTATAAGGGCTGATAAGCACAAGTTAACCTAACATATCATGTGAAAATTTTAAAATCAAGGCTATCTAACTAGTTCAAATACGTACACTACTCTACTTTTATATTCACAACTTTTTTAGTCTCTTTTCCATATCTATTTTTTGCAGAGATTGAAATTTTTGAATTTCCTGAATAAATATATAATGTTTTTCTAAAACTTCCAGTTAAATCAACATATACCTCTTCATCATTTACCGTGACAGTAGCATAGGGATCTGTTTTCCCCTCCACCTGAATGATATTGGAAGAAAATCTGGAATTTTCAAGAGGAGCCATAACAGTAAGCTTGGGTCCCAAAAATAAAAAGCTAAATTGAAAGATTACATATAAAAAGACTGCAAAAACCACCACTAAAATTATGTATAATCTGGGGGAATTAAAGGCAAAACGTCTATTCTGAATCTGAACTGCTTTTTTAAATTTAGGAATATTCTCATCTCTTCTTTTGTCAAATTCACGTCTAAATAAAGCCGAAGCTCTCTCTTCTGGAATTCCTAAAAATTTTGCATAGTTTTTTACAAATCCTAATGCGTATGATTCTGAAGGAAGTTTTTCAAAATCTCCCTTTTCAATGTGCTCCAGATAGTCTCTTTTTATTTTTATTGCATGGACTATGTCTGAGTATGTAAGTCCTTTTTTTTCCCGTTCTTCTTTTAAAATTTCTGAAATATGACGCATAACTTTAATTAGTATGATTAATTAGGAGCACTTCGAAGTATTTAGCTTGCATCAGCACTACCCATATTTGCTAAAAATGTATCAGGGTCAGTTACTAACACTTCTCTAGGCTTAGATCCATCACCTGGACCTACAACTCCTGCCTCCTCAAGCTGCTCAAGAATTCTGGCAGCTCGATTAAACCCCACCTGAAGACGTCTCTGAAGCATTGAAGAAGATGCTCTGTTATATTGACATACTAAACGAACTGCCTGCTCAAAAAATTCATCCTTTCCGGAACCACCATCTTCCATTGTTGCCTGAACTCCTCCCCCACCTCTTCCTCCTTTAAGATTTACCTGTTGCTCAACTACCTCAGTAGTATACTCCACCGGAACACCCCTAGACTTAATAAAGTTTGTAAGCCTTTTAACATCCTGCTCTGAAACAAATGCTCCCTGAATACGCATGGGTTTTGCTTGATCTGGTGGAATATACAACATGTCTCCTCGTCCTAAAAGTTTTTCTGCTCCCGGCGTATCTATGATAACTTTTGAGTCTATCATTGAGGACACGGAAAAGGAAAGACGGGTTGGAACATTTGCCTTAATAAGCCCTGTTAGAACATCTACTGATGGACGCTGGGTTGACAGGATTAAATGTATTCCTGTAGCACGCGCCATCTGTGCTAAACGCGCAATAGAATCCTCTACCTCAACTGGTGCCAACGCCATAAGGTCTGCAAGTTCGTCTATGAAAATTACTATGTAAGGAATAGCTTGAAATCCTGCGAGTTCATTATACGAATCTATATTTTTTACCCCGCTTTCTGCAAATTTTATATAACGTCTATCCATCTCTTTTACTGCCCATTTAAGTGCAGAAACAGACTGCGCAGCCTCAACAACTACAGGAACAAGAAGATGAGGAATGTTATTGTACCCGGTCAGCTCCACTCTTTTAGGATCAATCATGATAAATTTTACTTCAGAAGGAGACGCTCTAAAAAGAAGGGATGAAACCCAAGCGTTAATTAGCACTGATTTTCCAGAACCTGTAGTTCCAGCTATTAAAACGTGAGGCATTTTTGCAATATCCGCTACAACCGGAACCCCGGAAACATCAAGTCCGAGAGGAACGGTAAGTTTGGACTTTGCTTTTTGGATTTGAGAAGAAGAAAGCATGGTTTTTAACGAAACTAATTCTAAAGACCTATTAGGTATTTCAATTCCTACTAAATTACGTCCAGGAATAGGAGCTTCAATTCTAACTTGTCCTGTAGGAGCCTCTGTTGCAAGCGCTAAATCATTTGCAAGCCCAGTAATTTTAGAAAGCTTAGTTCCTAACGCAATTTCAATTGCATACTGGGTAACGGATGGGCCTACATTTATCTCTGCAACTCTTGATTGAACCCCAAAACTCTGAAGTGTTTTTTCTATAAGAGCCGCAGTTTTTTTAACATCTCCCCGCTCTGCCTTGCTATGGTGGTCAGTAAGAAGTGAAACAGGCGGATATTCCCACATGCCTAACTCCAATGGTTTATTTAATATTAATTCATCACTGCCAGAAGATCCTTCTTTTTTGGGGATCTGTTTTGGAGCCGTGGAAGCTACCACCGGAGATACAGGTGAGGGCAATTCTCTTTGCTCTTTCATTCCTTTTATGGTTATTTCTTTCATATTAGAAAGTTCCTGTGATTTTCTACTTTTTAAAAGAGGTGCAATTTTTTCCGGAAGACTTATGAATACCCCCATAACAAGCTTTAATACAAAATTGAAAAAGTCAGGGATGGAGATATTGAAAAAAACTATTATTCCCAAAATTACTGAAGAGATAAAAATAATATAGGAAAGCGCTGTTCCCAAAAGGCTTGCCAACTGAAGAAAAAGTTCTTGGCCTACAACTCCTGATTTTAGTATTCCTAGAAGTCCCACATAAAAAACCAGAAAACCTATTGAGAAATTTGGACGTGTGATGGGAAGCTTTATTCTGCTAAAGAATAAGGCAAGAAGAAATAAACTAATAGGTGCTCCCAGTGCAAGAATTCCAAAATATCCTAACAAATATCTGTTAACCTCTGTAAGGGTATCTCCGCTTTGAGCAAACGAAAAAAATAAAACTCCTGAGGAAACCAGAAGACTTAATGAAAAAAGCGTGATAATTGCGCCAGATGAGAGTCCCAGTGAAGATCTTTTCTTTGCTCTTTTCTTGTACTTTCTTTTTCTTGGCATATCAGAACAGTATACTAACTATTGAGGCTATACTCAATATTCTCTAAAATTAGTTCAGTAATAAAATTGAGCATAAGTAAGAAGTGGTAATACTGTAGCACAAAAAACACAGCATGTCAAGACTATGGGATATTTTTAAATCAACGCAGGCTCATTTTTCTATCCTTTTAGCCACAAATTCTGAGACTTTTTCCCAGAAATCCTTTACCCCATCTGAAGAAATTTCATGCGGGGTATGAGGCAATAATTGTGCCGGTTTTTCATGCCTCATCATCTTATAAAATACCCCTTCTTTTAGACACCATAGAATAAAATCTGCCGCTTTCTTACTGTCTTCAGGTAAGACTATTCCTCTCCATTTGTTATACATGTGTTCAAAAGCACCTTTTATTCCTGAAGTTTCAGAGTTTTCCTCCTGAGACATCTCCCATAAAGCAGCGGTTTCAGCAGCGGACGGAATAAGATGATGACGGCGTAAAAAATCTAAATTATCAAATTCTTGCCTTCCCACTGGCGGAGTAAATAATAAGATAGACCCTCCTCTTTGATAAGGATAGTAAAGAGCTTTAAACGCTTGCTCAGACGGCTTTGTAATTTCTAAAGAAATTACCTCATCCATATACATCTGCTCATAAGAATTTATAACTACTTTATCTTGAATAGAGGTGTACAACTTTATGTATGGAAGATTTTTTATTTTTTGCAAAAAAAGCGCTGTGTATGGAGCCGTCTGAACTACTACATGAAAGAAAAAACGCTTGTTTTCTTCGTGAAGATAGTACATAAGATTTTTCAGTGTTTCAGTTCCTACTGCGGCACCTGACAAAGGAATTGCCATGTGAATATCTCTTGTGTGCGTAAATTGAACTTGGCTTATTCTATCCTTAAATTCTGCTTCCTTTAATTTCCTCCCCAAATAAGGGGAGAGGGGGTATGGAGTTACGGCCATTTTGTTTTTTGCCTGTCTTCCTCCATAATCAGCAAGAGCTTCGGCTGTTTGTTCACTAGGGCAAAAAATTAAATCTGCATGATGAACATACCATAAAAGCTGAGGACTATCATCTGTTACCTGAACTATCAGAAATATTTTTACTCCCAGTTTTTTTTCTATATCTTTTTTCACCACTGAAACTTGATGGGCAATTCCAAAATGTGTTGCAACTATCACTACAGTTTCAACCGGATCAATTCTCTGATGAATACTGGTAATTATTTGGCGTTTTACTGTTCCTGCAGTTCTATGAAGATACCTTCTGTAGAAAAAGGTAAATAAACGCTCAGGTGCTCCATTTTGAGACCATAAAAAAATTGCTCTAAAAACTCTATGAATACTGGAAATCCTATGTAAAAACGTAATGGAATAATCATGAGTCCCTAATAAAACAGGGGTTACATATTCAGGAAGACCGTGATACAAAGCATCCGCAACCCGTAAATGTCCAAATCCAGCAGGTGCATATGAAAGGTACACTACTACAGATCTGTTTTTAAAAACCTTCTCATTTAGCATGTTAAACCTCAATAATTACAGGAACCACAAGCGGAGATTTTCCTTCTCTGTATAAAATTTCCTCGGCAGCTTTTTCAACAGTTTTTCTATAGTAAGAAACATTTGTAATGGGGTCTTTTTTATTCATAAAACGTTTTGATAAGTTATTAAAAAGTTGCTTTGCAAATTCCTCTTTTTTTTCATATGAAAAACCCTTCGTTAAAATATCCGGAAGTCCTTCTATCTGACCATTACTTTTTGTCATTTCCAGCATAATTACCATAACTCCTTCTTTTGCAATTCTCACTCTATCCACAACAACATAATTCTCCACTTCCTCCCCTGTCACCTGGTCTAAGAAAATACTTGAGGCAGGATACTTTTTACCATAACGTGCGCCGGTTTTACTAAACACCAACTCCTGATTACCTTCAAGCAAAAATACGTTTCCCTCGGGGTAGCTCATGGAAGAAACTATGTTTCTGTACGCACTCATTTGTCTGTAGGTAGCTGAAATAGGCACAAAGTATTTAGGCTTAGTTAATGAGATAAGAAGTTTTAAATCATTTTCAGAACCGTGTCCTGAAACATGAAATTCTGAGGTAATATCCGAATAAATAACATGCGCTCCTCTACGCGTCAATAAATCTATGAGTGAATATATGTTCTCTTCATTACCAGGAATAGGGTCTGAAGAAAATATAACTGAGTCTCCGCGTTCTATAAATAGATCCCTGTCGTCATTATTTGCAATTCTAGTAAGAGCGGAACTTTCCTGGGCTTGAGAACCCGCAACTAAGATTAACACCTCTGAAGGCTTAAAGTTTTTTACTTCATGCGGGTTTATCTCAAACTTCTTAGGAAATTTCATGTAATTTAAAGTTCTTCCTATGTCTCTGGATTTTAGAAGAGAACGACCCATAAAACAGATACGTCTTCCTTGAGATATGGCAACTTCAATAGCCTGATTAAGCCTGGAAATATTGGAGGAATAAGTAGTTAAAAATACTTTTCCTTTGGTTTTTCTAAAGGCATCTTCAAATGCTTCTTTAATTTTTTTCTCAGAGGATGAATGTCCGCGCCTCTCTGCGCCTAACGCATCAGACATAAGACATAAAATCCCTTCTTCTCCTGCTTTTGCAATTTTCTGAAGCTCTGATGGTTTTTCGTCAAACGGCGTAAAATCAAACTTAAAATACGAAAAAAAAAAAAAAGAACCCACAGGAGTTTGTATTAAGATGTTTGCTGCATCAATAATAGAATGCGTCATTCTTATAAAAGTACAGGTAAAAGACCCTAATTTTAATGGCGGATCAGAAAATTGCACGGTGGAAACAGATTTAGAAAGACCAAATTCGGAAAGCTTATCGTTTGCAAGAGCTGCCGTTAATGTAGAGCCATAAATTGGAATCTGAGGAAGCTGCGGAAGAATAAAGGGAAGCGCTCCAATATGATCTTCGTGTCCATGAGACAAAACCATTCCAACAATTCTTTTCCCGTTTTTGAGAGCATTTTTGATATACGTAATGTCTGGAATCATAAGGTCAACTCCGGGAAGATTGCTTTCTGCAAACCCTATCCCACAGTCAACCAAAAGAATTTCATCTCCATAAATATAGGCATAAAGGTTTCTTGTAACCTCCCCTATTCCACCTATTGATATAAAAGTTAATTGATCCATTTTTTAATCTCCTTTCTATTCTAAATATTTATTTACCACTGTGGTATAAATTGCCGTAAGTTTTGATCTGACAAAATAAACGGCTGACCCTTTGGTAGCTTTCCATCAAGCTGGAACAATGCCACCTTTCTTACTAAATCCTGAACTGTTCTTTGCAAGCTTCTTATTCCAGGATCAAATCCTAAAGGACGCACAACCTCAGCCCATACATTGTCCGGAACGGTAATATCAGTTTTTTTAAATCCGGACTCATCCAGTACTTTTGGAAGCAAATATGTTTTTGCAATTACTATTTTTTCTTGATCAGAATAAGACGGCATTTGTATCACCTCAAGTCTATCTAAAACTGCTGTTGAAATATCTTTCGTGTTATTACTTGTTGCAACAAATAAAACATTTCCTAAGTTAAAAGGGTAATCTACAAAATGATCCGTAAATGCTTTATTTTGTTCCGGATCTAAAAGCTCTACTAAAACCCCCATCACGTCTCCTCTGGCTTCAGCTGAAACGCGGTCAATTTCGTCCAGTAGAATGACGGGATTATTTGTTCCTGCACGTCTTAAGGATTTTATAACAGCTCCTGGCTCTGCATCCGGAGAAAATCTGGATTCTCCTCTTAAAATGGACGCAGCGCCCATACCTCCAAATGGAATCCTGACAATTTTTCTACCTAACGTTTCGGCAATTGAATATGCTATGGTAGTTTTTCCTACTCCCGCAAGCCCCACAAGAGAAATAATAGGAGCTCTTGAGAAATGATCTGTTCCTCCTTGCTGAGACTTTAATATCATGACAGAAAGATATTGTAAAATCTGCTCTTTTACCTGTGTTAAGCCATAATGATTTTTATCTAAAACCTGCCTTGCGTGATTTAGATCCAAAACGTCTTTAGATTGAGTCATCCAGGGAAGAGAAGTAATCCATTCTATATACCGCCCAATGTGATCTAGCTCCATAAAGAAGCTTTCCTGATGCTGGATAAGCTTCAAACGTTCTATCATAGCAGCTGCTTTTTCATGCAGGTCTTGAGGAATCTGTGCTGCTGAAAGCACATTCTCAAGTTTTGCAATTTGCGGCGTACTACTTGAAAGAGCCGCCGTAATAGTATTTGGATGAGCCGACTCATTACCTGCAACGGGCGAGTTATTTATATACGTATTATTGGACAACAAAGAAACTCTACTGTCTAAGGCTGCGTTAGGATTTCCTCCTTGAGGCATAGTTGCTTTATTTGTGTTTTGATTTAACGGATATCCTTTATCCATAAGTTTACGAATGGGCAGTACGCTCCGTCCATATTAAATACAGACGAACAGTTCGCCCATAATGTATCCAGTGTAGCATTATTTGAAAAGCTGAACAATACAATCTAAAGATTTAGAAGCGCAGTGAAACGAGCACCGCAAACTTTTGTTTATCTTCGGGGTCTTCTATTACCGGAGTAAGAACTTCCAAACTCATTTCTGATTCCACCCTGTCCTTGATCAGATCTAGAACGGGATCCTCCTCCACCTTGTGAGCGATGCCCACCAGATCTTCCACCATGACCAAAACTTCTTCTTTCTCTTACTTCTCCTCTTGGACGGTCGTCCCTAGATCCTCTATCTCCACCACGATCCCCTCCGCCATTTTCCTTTTTCTTCTCTGCATCTTCTCCAAAAAGCATAGAAAGATTAATTCTTCCGTGTTCGTCTACTTCCTTAACTCTTACCTTTACTTCCTGTCCCATTTTTACAACATCTTCAGGATTAGAAACGTACTCAGGTGACATTTCGGAAACATGGACTAAACCTTCTTTTCCAGGAACTATCTCAACAAAAGCACCAAACCCAACAATTCTTTTTACTTTTCCTTCAAATATTTCTCCCGGAGTAAGCTCGCGGGTTATAAGATCAATCCAATGTGCTGCTTTCTCTACTGCTTCTTCATCAACAGCAGCTACTGAAACTGTTCCATCCTCCTCTACGTCTACCGTTGCACCAGTTGTTGCTGAAATATTTCTAATGGTTTTTCCGCCTGATCCAATAACTTCTCCAATTTTTTCAGGATTAATCTTAACAGTCTTAATCTTAGGAGCATATTTAGAAACATCTTTACGGGATTCCGGAATAACTGAAAGCATAACCTTCAAAACTTCAAGACGAGCTTTACGTGCATCTGCTAAAGTTTCTTCAACAACTTCATCAGAAAGGCCTGCTATTTTTGTATCCATTTGAATGGCTGTTATTCCTTTTTCTGTTCCTGCTACTTTAAAATCCATATCTCCTGAAAAATCTTCAAGGCCTATGATATCTGTAAGAACTATAGACTTATCATTTAGTGTCATAAGCCCAATAGCAATTCCCGCAACAGGCGCTTCTAATGGCACTCCTGCATCCATTAAGGAAAGTGTGGATCCGCAGATTGCCGCTTGAGACGTGGAACCGTTTGAAGACATGATTTCTGAAACCACTCTTATTGCATACGGAAATTTAGACTCATCAGGAATAACAGCAAAAAGTGCTCTTTCAGCAAGTGCTCCGTGCCCAATTTCACGTCTGTTTGGAGTTCCCATTCTCCCAGTTTCTCCTACAGAATATGGAGGCATTGAGTAGTGGTGCATGTAGCGCTTTGTTTCTTCTCCTTCTGGTCCTTCAATAAGTTGCTCCATTGAAGAAGATCCTAATGTTGCAACAGATAATGACTGGGATTCTCCACGTGAAAAAACTGCTGAACCGTGAGTTCTAGGTAAGATTCCAACCTGAGCTGAAATTTTTCTAATCTCTTTTATCCCGCGTCCATCTGGTCTTTTTGACTCTAAAACAATCATTTCTCTAATTGTCTTCTTAAAGATGTAGTCTACTGCTGCTGCAATTTTCTTCTTATCATCTATTGTTTCTTTTTCAATCTCATAAATCTCATCCACTATTTTTCCTAATTCCCCACCCACTTCTTTATTAACTCCATTTGCAATAAGCGTGTGCATTTTATCCTTGTATGATTTTTCAACTAAAAGCTTCACCTCTTCAAGCTTTTCATCTTTTTCAACTGTAATTTTTTTCTCTCCAACTTCTTTTACGAGTTCATTAATAAAATCTATAACCTGTGCGTTAAACTCTTTTGCTTTTTTAATTCCATCAGAAACATATTTCTCTTCCACCTGTCTTGCTCCAGCCTCTATCATAACGGACTTATTATTTAGAGATGAAACTACTAGGTCTAAATCAGAAAATGGATACTCAGTTACATGAGGGTTTATAACTAATTCTTCGTTTCCGTTTTCGCGAAGTAATCCAACGCGGGAAGCACCAATTGGCCCATTCCATGGGATCTTTGATATAGCAAGTGCAGCTGAAACAGTAACAATAGATAAAACATCCGGGTCATGTTCTCCGTCAACTGACAAAACAGTTACTACCACCTGAACGTCTTTTTTAAGTTCTTTAGGAAATAGAGGTCTAATGGATCTGTCTATAAGACGAGCAGTTAAAACGGCATCGTCTGATGGTCTTCCCTCACGCTTAACCCATCTGCTTCCCTTTATTCTTCCTCCGGCATAAAGTCTTTCAACATATTCAACGCTTAATGGAAAATAATCTAAAGAGGTGTCGTTTGCACCCATAACTATGGTTGCTAAAACCATGGTATCCCCCATACGTCCTAGAACCGCTGATGTTGCTTGCTGAGCTAAAACTCCCGTTTCAAGGGTAATCACTCTTCCGTTAATCTCTGCTGATTTTTTAATTGCTTTCATTTCTTTCTGTGGTCAATTTCGTGGTATGTTTTAATTATATAAATTTCTGAGGAATTAATTAAGACCAAATTTTTGACCTATACCTGTAGCTCTTTTTTTATCCATTTTGAATAAAAAATTAAAGAGCCTTCTTCTTTTAGATAACATGTTTAAGAGTCCGCGTCTGCTGTGCGAATCTTTCTGGTGAATTTTCAAGTGTTCTGCGAGCTTTTCAATCTTGTGAGACAAAAGTGCAATCTGAACCTCAGGAGATCCTGTATCTCCATCAACCGTTGCGTGTTCACCAATAATTTTTTTCTTTTCGTCAGAATTTAATGCCACTTAAATTATTTGTATTCGAGGCTCTTTGAGAGTAGTGTTATGTGCCTTGAATTTCCCTTTCTTTAAATATTATATTCGTATTATATCAAGTTCTTCTTACAATTTCAATAATTCACTAAGGATTGAATCTGTAACCAATTCCCTCTACGGGAACTATTACACTCATTGGCTCTTCCACCCCTATTTTTTTCATAGAACCTCGGAGCCTAAAAACTGAATCTTTCCCAACGTCACTATTCTTTGCAACTGTTTTTCGTTCAAATAATTCGGTCATTTCTCCGAAAGTTACAATCTCTCCTGCTTTTGATACTAGTAAAGCTAAAAATTTTCCATCCTTTGGTGCTATTTTAATCTCATTACTATTTCTCTCCATAATTCTTGTATCTGGATTGTATGAGAAATGAGGGGTGTATAAAGTTTTTCCAGGAAATTTAATCTCCACGGAAGTACCAATAGGAACAACACCTTGTTTAATAAGTTGTTTCAAAAGCGGATCCACGTATTCCTGCATCATAAAAGTTGCAGTACTTCTTATACTAGGATCGGTTTCAAATGAAGACATAGGTTATCCCTGGTTTTTGGTGGATTTGAAGACTTTTGGAACAAACCAATCAGATGGCGCCTCTTCTTCTGTAGGAATATTTTCCGGCTGGGAAACCGCATCCTCTTGTTCATCCATAGGAAATTCTTCAACCGCTGGAACATTTGGACGCGTTGTTGAGGGAGCAGTTGAACGAGCCGGAGGTGTTGAAACTTCTTCATCTCCAAATTCTTCCTGTGCCATATTTTGCGGCTGCATTACATCATAAGGAGACTGTGGCTGAAAAAATGGCTGAGTTGGTTTTTGTGAAAACTGTGCCGCAGGTTTTCCAAATTGTTTCTGAAAAGATTGGTTAAACTGCTTACTGTTTTGTACCTTATTTAATTGAGTTAGTGACGTATCAGAAGTTGCAGGACGGATATCTTTCATGGTTCTTCTTACCGCACCGCGTTGTAAGAGCATGCTTGCTGCCTCAAATGCTATGGGAGATGTTTTTGGAGATGAATAATTCTGAGTTGCAAAAGAAATTCCGTCTAGTAAATTTTGTGCTACATCAAACTCAACTTGCAGATTAAGCATCTGAGCGAGTTTTGTAATAATTTCAGAAATTGAAGAAAAAGAGCTGTCTACTAAAACTACGTCTCCAAAAAGAGTATTTACAGGATCATTGTCAATGTTTACGATTTTTGCACCAGTTTGTGCATAATCTTGAATCTCGGTAAGATCTCGAGCACCAATAGTAAAAAGTAGATTTGGCGCAGATCCTTGCCTAATATATTTAATGTCTTTTTCCTGAATAGAGATTCCGGATTCTTCACCAAATAAGTTCACATTAAGCCTGTCTCCTTCAATGTTATAAGAAACCTTCTCAATCTCTCCTTCTTTATAAGGAAAAGAAACAGTTAATGTTTTTGTAACTCCGGAAAAATCTTTTCTTATTTGATCAATTCCTACCAAAGAAGAATATTCAACTATGGGTTCTTTTCCTGAAACAATTTGAGAACTTTTACCGGAGTCCTGAAAGATAAGCTGTAGAGAAAGTCCCGCTGCAATCACGTCCAAATTCTGATGTGAAGAGATAACCACCCCAACAGAAGGATTTTCTGAAAGGATTGCTTCTAGAGCCTGTTTTTGCTGTAATATTCTATCCATACCTGCCTTGCTTCGATATAAGAAATCTAAATGGAGAGTCCAATAAGATTATCAAAATCTGATATCGAAATTATTTGCTATGGGATAATAACACATCCCCAACCTGAAAGTCAATAAAAGGGGTTAACGTTGCTCCGCATTCAAGTCCTTTTGCAACTTCTTTTACCTCTGCCTTGCCGCGCTTTAAAAGGCTTATTTTAGAACGTCCCACTTCTACATCATCTCTAGTTACAATAACCGGATCATTTACCGCCAATCTTCCTTCAGTTACTTTTACGCCTAAAATCTTCCCCACTTCAGTGGGAAACTCTGCTAAAATCTCAGCTCTTCCTCTGATTTTTACTTCTTCTTCCTGTCCTAAGCCGGAAAGTGCCTCAGACATCTCCTCTAAAAGCTTATATATGATAGTGTAGGTTTTATAAAATACACCGTCAGTTATGGCTAAAGATGCAGCTTCTTTAGAAATTCCTACGTTAAATCCTAAAACTAAAGCTTTAAGATCCTTTGCAAGAAGAATGTCTTTTACTCCTATTTCGCCCTGGCCCTCTGAAACTACTTTAATATCCTTAGGTAAGGATGCTTTAATGGCATCCATTTCTCCGCTGGTCTCAGTTTTCAGAAAGACTAAAAGACCCTCTTCTTCCTGCTCAGCAAAAAATGCGTGCAAGTCTACAGAAGATGTAGGCATAGCTTTCTTAACTTCTGCAACCTCTACCTTTTTTTGAGGTGCATCAAAAAGAACTGCACCAGTTGAAAGCACATCTGACAACCCTAAGATTTCAGCTCCTTGACCGGGACCAACTTCTTTCACCGTTTTCCCTTCTGAGTTAAATAGAGCTCTTATTTTTCCTAACTCTTTTTCTTCTTTGTAAAGTTTATGTCCTTGGGAAATTTTTCCCTGCTTTACAATAACGGTAGAAACCGCTCCTCTTTTTTTATCCATCTTAGAGTCAATTACGACTCCCATAAACTCTTTAGAATCAGTTTTTTCAATATTTGCAAGATCATACACTAACACTATCAAATCAAGTAAATCTTTAATGTTTTCACCGGTCTTTGAAGAAACTCCAATAAAAGGTGTCTCTCCCCCTAATCCCTCAAGAAGTATTCCTTCTCCCATAATCATTTGCTTTACTTTCTCTATCTGAGCAGACGGCAGATCAATTTTTGTAATAACCACAATGAATGGAATTTTTGCTTCTTTTATCTTTTCTATAGACTCTTTTGTCTGGGGCATAATCCCATCGTCTGCTGCCACAATGAGAAGCGCTACGTCAGATGCGTTTACCCCTTGAGAGCGCATGGTAAAAAAAGCCTCGTGACCAGGGGTGTCTATGAAAGTAATCTTACGTTTTTTCCCTTCGTGCTCGATTTCAATTTCAGAGGTTCCAATTTTCTGGGTAATTCCACCGTGTTCTCCGCCTGCTACGTCCGTTTTTCTGATTGCGTCTAAAAGTGAGGTTTTCCCATGATCTACATGTCCCAATACAGAAACTACAGGGGGGAAATCATTCGAATGAGTCGAGGCTTGGTTGTGCTGATTTTTGTTCATAGTTAAAAACGCTTCTCATAGTATTATTATTCTGAAGCTTTTTCAGGTTCTGATTCTTTTACTTCTGGTGTTTCTTCTTTAGAGACTGGAGTTTCGGACTCTTCTTTTGGCGTTTCTTCTACTTCTTCAGCAACAACAGATGGAACGCCATCTTTAACTTCTATATTGTAGCCGGTTAATTTTCCTGCAAGTCTCACATTCTGACCATCTCTTCCAATTACTAAAGGCATTTCTTCTTTTGGAGCGGTAACATGCGCAATTTTTTCTTTTTCATCTACTTTAACCTCTATGTTTTTTGCTGGAGATAGCGCATTTGTAATAAATTTAATTGGGTCAGAACTTCCCTGGATAACATCGATCTTCTCAAGACCATCCAGAGCATCAATAACTGCTTGAATTCTTACTCCTTTTTGTCCTACACATGAACCCACGGGATCAATTCCTGACTGCTTTGATGAAACTGCAATTTTTGCTCTGCTCCCAGGCTCTCTCACAATTTTATCTACCAAAACAGATCCTGCTGCAACCTCTGGAACTTCCCGTTTTAAAAGACCTTCTATAAGCCCTGTGTGGGTTCTGGAAACTAAAATTTCCCGTCCCTTTTCTTCAGAGATTTCCATTATGTAAACAGGCATTTTTTTATTCAAGAAATACTGTTCATTAGGGATTTTCTGATTTGCTGGAAGTATGGCCTCTGCTTTTCCAATATCCATAATGATATTAGGTCCAGCAAAACGCAAAATCATTCCATTAACTACGGTTCCTAATCTTTTAGAATATTCATCTATGATTGCATCTTTTTCTTTTTCTCTAATTTTTTGAAGCAAAACCTGTTTTGCGGTTTGTGCGGCAATTCTTCCAAATCCAGGAGGGGTTATATCTTTTCCTTCTTTTAAGATCCTTGTTTCTCCGGTGTTTTCATTGAGGTCAACCTGAAACACTGAATCTTCTTCTTCAGACGGATTATCTTTTCTATACGCGGCAAGAATTGCCCCTTTCATAGTCTCTATAATCACAGAAGCATCCACTCCTCTTTCAGAAGCAATTTGGTTTAGTGCGAGCGCAAATTCTGATCTTTGTAATACAGCCATTTTGTATCTCCTTGTGTTTGACAGAAAAAATAAAATTTCTCAATTTTTTCTGTCACCCTGTGTTATTCAACGCAGGGTAACCTTATTACTTTTTGTAAAAAAAAGATGGGTTTGTCCCATCTCTTTACTTACATTATTATTGTAGGAATCATTGTACCAGAATACAGGCCCTCGCGTCAAGGAAAGGTGTTAATTTATTGCGGAGTAATAATGAGCTGAGGGGTTGAAGAGGATTGTCTGGAGCCAAACTGTACTCTGCCATTTGCACCTTCATCTGTCTTTTTAATTAACCATCCATAATTTGCAGATGAATTACTTATAAATGATTGGACATCAGAAGTTACATCAAAATCTACAGTACCTGTTTGATTATTAGATATTAGTGCAGTTGCTGTTGCTGTTCCCATAAATGGCCAGGAAGCGAGCATTTTCTTAAAAGTTACAGTCTTTTGAATACTTATCAAGAATGCTAAGAAACCAAATACAAAAAACAATTCACTTCCCGAAGACGATATGTACGATACGGATTCCGTCTGAACTGGACGTATCAGAAAAAGGATTGACAATAAAAACACCAAGAATTTTTGTGTAAAAAATCTCCTAAACACAAAATATACGAGAATAGTATTCAAGATGTGTAGCGAGATTTGTAGAACATGGAAGAAAAAAACTGAATCATGAAACAACTGGGATTCTATGTTGAAAAATAATGAGGTCAAAGCCCTGTATTGTCCTATTGTATTGAACATATTAGGCTCAAAATTATTGAGAATGTTAAAAGATTGAAAATCGGGGTTATTAAAAATGTAACGGTTATCATCTAATACAGGACTATTAACTAAGGAATTTGCAAATACTATAAAGCCGATCAATATAATAAATGAAACAGCCTTGACATTAGTAAATGGAACAAAATACTGCTTTAACGAAAACTCTTCGTCTGCCATTTTTAAATAGTATCATAACTTTTTCGTTGTTTGTCGGTTGACTAAAATGTTAAATTACTTTTTTATATAATAGGGGTATTATTGCTATGACAAAAATTAAGAACACAACAAGCAGAATTAAATCATTCATCTTTAAACATAAAATTATTTCCTTAATTCTTATAATTCTTATTGGGGTAGGAATATACTTCTTGCGTCCTAAACCAGGAAAACCAGTACCTCTAGAAACTGTTTCCAGAAAAGAATTTGTGGAGTCTCTTGCTATAACTGGTAGTATTACCGCGGAAAAAGAGGTGAATTTAACGTTTCCCATCTCAGGAACTATTTCTTATGTAGGAGTGAAAAAAGGAGATAGTGTAAAACAGGGAGCACTTATTGCAACGCTTGACCAACGCACAGCACTTAAAAACCTACAGTCAACGCTTATCAGTTACAGTTTACAAAGAGATACTTTTGACCAGACTCAGGATAACTACCAGAATAGACGCCCGGATCAAGCATTAAACGACTCAATGAAACGTATTCTACAAGATAACCAGTTTAATTTAGACAAGGCAATAGTTTCTGTGGAGCTTCAGGATCTGGCAAAACAGCAGTCTGTCTTATCATCTCCAATTTCCGGAATTATTACAAAAGCTGATGCAAAAACTAACGGCGTTACAGCTATTGCAGGAACTACTGGTTTTACGATTACGGATCCCAACTCTTTAGAGTTTAAGATGGAGGTTGATGAGGCGGATATTGCAAAGATAAAAGAAGGACAACAGGTAAAAGTAACTCTAGATCCGTACCCGGATAAAACACTTTATCTGACTGTTCAATCTATTGATTTTGTAACTCATACAACCTCTACGGGAGGAAACGCGTATGATGTGAAAGCGGCAATGTCTCAATCCAACAATCTTAGCTACAGAGTTGGAATGAACGGAAACGCGGAAATTATTTTACTTAAAAAACAAAACGTCTTAGCAGTTCCACTGGCAAGTTTAGTTGAAGATAATAAGATCTACATTAAAACTAAAAAAGGATTTGTGAAAAAAACTCTCAAATTAGGGATTCAGAATGACACGTCTTCAGAAGTATTATCTGGCCTATCAGAAGGAGATCAGATAGTATCCGACCCAACACTAGTTCCAGGATATAAAAACAAATAACGCTTCCATGGCAGACACAATAATCAGCCTCAAAAATATAAAAAAAGAATACGTTACGGGAGATGTGGTTACTCCTATCCTAAAAGGGATTTCATTTTCTATCAAAAAGGGGGATTTTATTGCAGTTACTGGACGCTCCGGATCTGGAAAATCTACTTTAATGAATATTCTGGGTTTATTAGATACCCCAACCTCAGGAGAATATGATCTCAATGGGATCAGCGTAGAGAAATTTTCTGAAGATCACCTTTCAAGTCTAAGAAATAAAACAATAGGATTTGTATTCCAATCATTTAATTTACTTGCAAGATCAACCACGCTTGAAAATGTAGTACTCCCAGCTATATATGCAGGAATGAGTAGGTCTGAAAGGGAAATGAGGGGGAAAGAAATCTTAACTACACTTGGATTAGGAGAAAGAATCCATAATAGACCCAATCAACTCTCTGGAGGACAACAGCAGCGCGTTGCAATAGCCCGTGCATTAATGAATGATCCAGAAATTATACTTGCAGATGAACCTACAGGTAATTTAGATACCTCTTCAGGAAATGATGTTATGAAAATTCTCAAAGACTTAAATAAAAAAGGCAAAACAATTATCTTAATAACTCATGAGTTGGATATCGCAAAACAAGCAAAAAAAATTATTAAACTCATAGATGGACTTATTGTAAGTTAATATGGATACACGAGAATTAATTAGGCTTTCTTGGAAGGCTCTAGTTGCAAATAAATTAAGAAGTTTTCTTACTATGCTTGGCATAATAATTGGGGTTTTTGCAATTATTATGCTTGTTTCAGTAGGTACTGGTCTTCAAGGCTATATTACAAATCAAATCCAGGGTTTTGGATCAAACCTAGTTTTTGTTATTCCCGGTAGCTCAACTGGAGCAAGAACCCCAGGAGGAGTTGTTATAAATAAATTGCTTGCCCAAGACGCTGAGAACATACGCTTAAGATTAAGAAATCTAGCAAGCGTTGCACCTGTTGTTCAACAAGCAGCAACTGCAAAGTATAAAAATAAAACTGATAAGGGTGTTGCAATTTTAGGCACAACCGCAAACTATACACAAACTGTTAAAAATGCTGTAGTTGAAAAAGGGATTTTCTTCTCTGAAGGACAGGAAAGAACGGGTGCAAATGTTGCAATCTTAGGACAAACAGCCATAAAAGACTTATTCCCCAATGAAAATCCAATAGGAAAACGGTTTTTTGTGGGAAATAATATTTATACGGTTATAGGAACTATGAAAGCAAGGGGTGCAATTTTTGGGATTGATCAAGATAACACTATTATAGTTCCTATAGGCGCGTCCCGCAGGCAGTTTGGAATAACACAAATTAATGCAATCTACGTTTCAGTAAATAATGCCAGCCAAGTACCGTTTATTCAGGACCAAATGAAAAAAATTCTTCTAAAAAGATTAACAGCTGATGATTTTACGGTTCAATCTGCTCAGTCCAGCCTTGAGATTATTTCTAATATTACAAATATATTATCTTTGGCTTTAGGCGGGATTGCTGCAATTTCATTATTGGTTGGAGGAATTGGAGTCGCAAATATAATGCTTGTTTCTGTTACAGAGCGCACTCGCGAAATAGGTCTGAGAAAAGCATTGGGCGCAAAAAGGAAAGATATTTTGGCACAATTTTTATTAGAAGCAGTAATTCTTTCACTTTCTGGGGGACTTATTGGAATTACTTTAGGACTTGGCGGATCCTTAATTCTTGCTAGGCTTTTGGTTTCTGCCGTTACCCCATGGTCTATAATTCTTGCTTTTGCGTTTTCTATTTTGGTAGGCGTAATATTTGGAATGGCACCAGCAATACGCGCCTCCCGACTCTCCCCAATTGAAGCTTTAAGATACGAGTGACACTTCTTCCCAATAAAGTCTTAAAAAACTTGATAATTCAAAATAAAATACTATAATACGCTTGAAGTGGTAAAAAACTCTAAAAAAGCAAAAAAACAGTATCTTTTTCTCTGGTATTATTTCAAACAAGCATCTCTTGCTAAAAAGGCGATCACTCTTTTCGTTTTTCTCATTATTGTTGGTGTCATAATCTTTCAGGTACAGCGCGCAACAAATAAACCAAATTATCTTCTTGAGAAAGCGCAAAAAACAGACATTACAGAAACAGTTTCCGAATCTGGAAACATAAGCACAGACAATTCCGTTCCAATATATTCACCAGCAACAGGTTTTATAACAGATGTGTATGTAAAAAATGGAAGTCAAGTATACGTAGGGGAAAATTTATTCTCTGTAGAAAGTTCGGCATCAGAACAGGAGAAGGAATCTGCGCTCGCAAATTATCTTATGGCAAAAACACTTCTGGACAGCGCTGAATCAAATAAAAATCTCCTGAGATCTGAGATGTATGCAAAATGGAAGATTTTTACAGACATGTCTACAACTTCTACCTATGAAAGAAGTGATAAAACCCCAAATGAAGAAAACAGAAAAGCTGCTGAGTTTCAAATAGCTCAGGACAACTGGCTTTCTGCAGAAAAAAAATTTAAAGACCAGGAAACAGTTGTTGCGCAAGCGCATGCGCAAGCTTCATCAACGTGGATTTTATACCAAGCAACTCAGAATACAACAGTCACCTCACCAGCAGATGGAACAATAGCAAATCTTTCAGTTGCTACAGGAAACTCTGTTGTTGCTCACACCACCTCTACTCTTAATCCGGTTTTATCCATATTGAAATTCGCAAAGTACGAGGTAGTTATCCCAATGGGAGAAGAGGACATTATAAAAGTGAAAGAAGGACAGAGTGCTGTAATTTCATTAGACGCCATACCTAATAAAACATACAGGGGAACAGTTTCTAGGCTTGACACCATTGGCACAAAAAATCAGGGGGTAACTTCATTTAATGTGTACATTTCCTTGGAAGGTGATAATACGAATGTACGGCCAGGAATGAGCTTAGATGCTGACATTATTACAAAAAAACTTCCAGACGTTATAAGTGTCCCAAATACTTCTGTAAAACCTTATAAAGGAGGGAAGGCGGTAAGAATTCTTAAAAATAATGAAGTCGTATATATTCCGATTGAAGTAGGAATTATTGGAAAAGAGAGAACGCAAATATTAAAAGGAGTACAAGAGGGCCAGGAGGTAATCGTAGCGCTACCAAACGAACAGTTAAAACGGTCAGGATTTCTATCTTTGTAAGTCCGCAATTGACATTATGCCATCAAAGAAACCTGTTATTGAGTTCAGGAATGTAGCAAAACAGTATCCGCTTGAAGGAGGAACGTTTTATCAAGCATTAAACGGTATTTCTCTTAAGATTTATGAAGGAGAATTTGTCTCCATAATGGGACCCTCGGGAAGCGGAAAATCAACAACCATGCATATCATGGGAGCGCTTGATACACCTACCTCTGGCAAGTATTTTTTTAAAGGACAAGATATTTCAACTTATACGGATGATGAACTTGCAAAAATTAGAAATAAAGAAATTGGGTTTGTATTTCAAAGTTTTAACTTACTTCCTAAAATATCTGTGCTAAAAAATGTTGAGCGTCCCATGATGTACGCAGGAATACCTTCATCTGAACGCAAAAAACGGGCAATTGAAACACTCTCTCAAGTACATATTGCTGAAAAAGCGCAGAACAAAGCAAACCACATCTCCGGAGGAGAAATACAGCGGGTTGCAATAGCACGCGCCCTTGTTATGGATCCGTCAATTATTCTTGCTGACGAACCAACTGGAAATTTAGACACGAAAACGTCAAGCGAGATTATGACGTTTTTGAAGAACCTTAATAAAGAAGGACACACCATTATTGTAATAACACACCAAGATCATGTTGCATCCTATACAAAACGCACAATTAAAATAGTTGACGGGAAAATTACCCAAGATACACATTTATAATGGAATTAAAAGAACTTACTCTTTCAGCAATTGATGCGCTCTACAGCAATTTACTAAGAACTTCTCTTACCATGCTTGGGATGATCATTGGAATCTCTGCTGTAATTCTTATAGTTTCCTTAGGACAGGGGGCAGTTTCTTTTATTACAAATGAGTTTACTTCTTTTGGAACTGACTATTTTCAAATAAACCCAGGAACTAGTCAAATATCAACTATTGCAGGAGCAGATACATTAACGCAGGAAGATCTTGAGGCAATTAAAACTGATACTTCTCTGACAAATATTAAAGAGGTAGTTCCAAACGCTATGTCAGCTGAAAAAATTACAGCTAATGACGTAGAAGAAAGTCCGCTTGTTTATGGAGTTACCTCAAATATAGTAAGCATTTTAAGACCAGAAATTGTGTATGGAGATTTTATAACCGCTGAACAGGAAGCTTCAAAAGCACGGGTTGTTGTTATGGGACAGGACATAGCAAAAACTTTTTTCGGAGAGAATACATCTCCAATAGGAGAAACTGTCAAGATAAGAAGTAAAAAATTTAGGGTTATAGGAGTAATTAAGTCCTCAAGCGTACTTGCTGGAAGTTTTTTTAACAACGCTATATTTATCCCTTATGAAGTTATGACAAATGAAATTTTGGGAGAGGAAAAACTGCAGGAAATTGACGTAAGCGTAAAAGACACACAGGCGTTAAACCAAACCATGAAAGACGTGGAAGAATTATTGCGGGAAAAACATGGACTAAAAGAAGGGGATAAGAATGACTTCCAAATGTCTTCTGCAAAGGATATTATCTCAACAGTACAGACTATAACCAATCTATTAATTACGCTTATTGCCGCAATTTCAGGCATTTCTCTAGTAGTAGGAGGTGTAGGAATCATGAACATAATGCTGGTTTCAGTTACTGAAAGAACAAAAGAAATAGGACTGTTAAAATCTATTGGCGCAAGAAAAAGAGACATATTAATTCAATTTTTAGTTGAGTCTGTTGTTATGTCTTTAATAGGGGGAAGTGTTGGAATTTTTATTGGCATTACTCTAGCCTTTATAATCTCTCTTATTGTAAACATTCCTTTCATTATTAATGTTTTTTCAATAATTATTGCAGTTGGAGTGTCTACCCTGATTGGAATTATTTTTGGACTGTATCCAGCAAGAAGAGCAGCAAGCTTATCTCCAATTGATGCATTGAGACATGAATAGCTCTAGAAAAATGTAGTATCATTAATGTGAGATGAAGAATGCTATTGTCGGAATAGTAGTTTTAGCAATAATTGGATTAATAATTGGCCGGCTCCTTTATATAAACAAAAAAACAAATACTCAAAATACATCCCCAGCCACATTTTTCAAAGAGGTTAAGAAGATTGGTAAGACAGAAGTTAAAGATGATCTCACAATTATAGAATCTAATAAAATCTATGACATAGGAGACGGAAAGCCTGTAATTACGGCAGTGATTAATAATATCTCACCTCTTCAGGAAAAATATCCATTTCTCAAACGTGCATATAAAGGAGACGTTATCATAACTACAGAAGATCAGACGGTTATATTTGATCCATCTACAAAAACCATTAGAGACATTAGTAAAGTAAGTTTATACGAATATCTTTCTCACAATTAAAAATATGAAAACCATACTTACAGGATTTTTAGTTATAGTAGGAGGACAAGCCGTCAAGACAAAGATAGTACTTATTCCAACTACCGGAGAACAAAAACGTAGGGAAATATTTTTAGGACTTGTTAAGGCAATTGGGTTTTTAGGAATGTTACTTACCTTATCTATTCTTTTAAATATAGTCAAAGGCAATACGAAAACGATTGAAGCTTATGCAGAAAAAGGCCTTTCCTACGGAAAAAACATTACCTCAATAATTATTACATTTAATAATCCTGTTAGAATTACGAGCGTTAAGAAAGACTTTTCTAATCATGAGGTTCCTCATTTTTCACTTACAATTCCTTACAAAAATACAATTAATATAGGCACAGAAAAGAAAAATTCATGGAAATATAAAGATGAACAAATACAGATCGAGATTAGAAATAAAAATTCAGGAAAACTGCATGCCGCCTTTATCCAAAAAGATTCTGCTGGTAAATTTAACATTTCTTTGTCAGATCCTAATGACTACGATAGAGGAATGTTTACGTTAACTGTTGTTGCTAAAGAATCTTTTCTGTATGAAAGAAGTTTGACTCAAGATTTTACGTGGGGAGTAGTTGCGGTTAATACAAATAAATCTGTATATACACCAGGAGAAACTGCAAAACTTGCTTTTGGAGTATTAAATAAAAACGGGGACACTATCTGTAACGCCCAAATTGAGATAACTATTGGAGATCCGGATAAAAAAGAGGAAACACTTTCTACAAAAAAAGGCACTATTCATAACAGTCCTGAGTGCGGTAACAATTTCTCAAGCCTGCCTGATTACTTTACAGAGTATAAAACAGGAAAAGAAGGAAGATACTTTATGCATGTTACTGCAACAACTACGGCAGGAAGTCATAGTATCACAGATTTTTTTGATGTTAAAAAAGAAGTACCGTTTAGCATAGAACGGGTTGATTTTCCTACTCGTATTTACCCTCCTAGTGGATACCCGGTAGAACTTAAAATAACTGCAAATGAAGATTATTCAGGCAATGTCTATGATACAGTACCACAATCTTTTGTGGTATCAGAAATTTCAGATGGTGGTATAGCGCCAATACAAAATACAGATGTTCAAATAAAAACACCTTCAGAAGAAATTGTAGAACACGACCTTAACGTCTTCAAGAAAGATATTCCAAAACTTTCCAAACTTCTTTGGCAGGATCCAAGTACATTAAATTCGAGCAACAATCATAAGCCCATGCCTATTGTGTGGGGTGTAGACTGGAAAAAAGGAGAAACTTATACGCTTTCCTACACGGTCAATTTCCCTAATGTATCTCCGGAATTTTATTTACTTGGACCATTTATTGTGGGAGGAAATCCTTACGGTCAATCTGATAAACCTCAAGATTATTCCAAGGCGGTAGTCATGAATAATGAAACACTTGAAAAAGACCAAGGCATCAAATTTTTTGAAGTAAGACAATGGCAGATAGCCTCAGATGCAACTAAATGTTGGAAAGGAACAGTAAACGCCAACTGGAGCACAGCAAATAACTGGGTTACAACAGCGGGTGCAAATGCAACTATTGCCTCTACAGATATTGCGGTGTTTGACAGTAGTACCACCACCTGTTCATCAAATTCCACCGCAAACGCATCAACAATTGACGCCACCTTTGGTGGAAACATTCAATCGCTTAAAATCTTAACATACGCAAATACCATAACCCAATCTCGTTCACTTAGCATTACAACAGCAACAGGCTATATTCAATCTGCGGCTAGCTCTGTTTTTTCAGGAGGTTCTCAAGACATATCCCTAACTACGGTGGCAAACACAGCATTCACCCAGTCAAATGGAACCTTCACTGCAACATCTGGAACAATGGATCTGTGCACTACCTGGAACGTAAGCGGAGGAACGTTTAACGCCAACGGAGGAACCCTAAACTTTGGTAATTGTAATTCAACAATATCTACTAGTTCTGAAACCTACAACAATGTAACCTTTGCCGGTAATGGAAAAACATACAGTATTGGCTCTGGAAAAACGTTTAGGATTGGGGGAACACTTAACGTTAATGCGATAAACTCTTCGCTTAACGGACCAGGAGACATCACCGTGCAAGGAGATATTACTCATGATGCTGACAACGGTCTTACAGGTAACGCTCTTATTACGGTAAACGGCACTGGAACTCAGACATGGAGCGGGGGTAGCGGAGGCTCTCTGCCATCCTTAAAAATTAATAAATCATCCGGAACATTTGTCATAAAAGACAGTCAAGGCGTTGCAACAAGCTGGGAAGTAGTCCAAGGATCAGTAGATGCAACTACATATTCTAGTGAGGTCATAATTGGTGAGGGAAATACTAATACAACCCTAACAGGAAACACTACATTTTATGATCTTTACCAAGGAGGAAATTGTCCAAGTACATCTATAGCGTCTGGAACAACCATCACTATTGCACACACTTGGACTATGGATGACGGGTGTGGAAACATTATCAGCGGACCAGGAACAATTAACGCCCAGGGAAACATAACAAATGCAGCAGCACATGGAGGAACAGGTGATGTTGCTATTACTCTTAATGGAACTAATAACCAGGTTATCACCTACACGGGTACCGCAGGCTTTCCTACCGGCACTATTACTATAAATAAACCATCAGGGACGGTTAGTCTAGCAAATGACATTGCTTTTGACGGAACTGGTCAAGACCTTATCTTAACCTCAGGAACACTGGACTTAGCAGGGCACAATCTTACTGTGGACGACCAGTTTACCATAGGCGCGTCCGCAACATTTAAGCTTCAGGGTGGAGAAACTATACCCACTATTAACACTCTCTCTTCAGGCAGCACGGTTGAGTATAGCGGAAGCGGTACCTATACCACACTTCCTGCGGGCTATACGTATTCAAATTTGACTATTAGCGGATCGGGAACGTTTTCCCCGCCGTCAAGCCTTACTGTAACAAGTAACTATTCTCAAAGTGCGGGAACGTTTAACGCACCAAGCAGTATTACGCTTGCAGGAAACTTTGCAAGATCCGGCGGTTCTTTTGTAGCAGGATCAGGCACGCTTACTTTAAATGATTCCGGCACTACTAGTGTTATATCTGGATCCACTTCTTTTTATAATTTGACTTCAACAACTCCTGGAAAAACTATAAACTTTACAAATGGCACCACTACAACAGTTACAAATACGCTCACATTAAGAGGTTCATCTGAAGCAATTCTTACGCTTGCGAGCACTACTCCAACTTCTCAGTGGAATTTAACTGTAAATGGAACTGCAAACCTCTCTCTCTTAAGCGTTAGAGACTCAAACGCTTGCGGAGGATCAAATAGTCCCCTTACTGCAACAGGATCATTAAATATCAGCAACAACAGCTGTTGGACTATTACCGGATACTATACTGGATGGTATAACAACTCATGGACAAAAAGAAGAACTATAATAATAGACCATACAAAAGTTGGCGGGGACTTAACAGATTTTCCTATGCTTATTAAGCTTGCATCAGATTCCGATCTATCAACTAATGCACTTTCCACTGGAAATGACATTTTGTTTACCTCAGGGGATGGAACCACTAAAATTCCTCACGAGATTGAGAAATATAATAACTCTACAGGTGCGCTTGAGGCGTGGGTAAAAATTCCTGCGTTGTCAAGCACCGTTAATACGACTATTTATATGTATTATGGAAATGCCGCAGCCTCAGATCAAAGTGATGCAACAAATGTCTGGGATAGTAGCTATAAAGGTGTCTGGCATTTTCCTAATGGCACAACGCTTACTGCAGTAGATTCAACAAGTAACCCAAATGACGGAACCATAACTAGTGTTGATGCAACAACGGGACAAATTGACGGAGGAGCTCTTTTTAACGCTACATCAGATAAAATAGATGCAGGCAATAATTCTTCACTGAGAATCACAGGCGACCTTACGCTAAGCGCTTGGGTTAAGGCTGTTAACAACCCTTCGGGGAATGACGATGGCCACATTATTTCACAAAGCCATACGGGAACTGATAGAGGATACATCCTCAAGTCATCAAAAGACTTAGGTCCTCAAAACTGGGCAATACAGATTTCAGGAACAGGAAGTGACTCAATCCAGCGCTACAGTAATACTACAAGATCTCTGGGTACATGGTACTATGTTACAGGTGTTTATAGCGCTTCAGGACAAACATTACACATGTATGTTAACGGGGCACTAGACGACAGCAGTCTATCAGGAACTGTTCCTGCCTCTATACATTCCTCTGCAAACAACCTGCAATTTGGTAATGACCCAAATAACCCCGCACCTAGTATGGCTTTTGATGGAGCAATAGATGAAGTACATATTTCCTCAACTGCCAGAAGTGCAGCATGGACGCTTACAGAATATAACAATCAAAGTTCTCCAAGCACCTTCTTCTCCCTATCATCCGCTGCTTCGGAAAGACCGCTCTCCAGCATCAGAGGAGGTACAAAAATAATTGGAGGAACTAAAATTCACTCAAACTAACTAATTTTTATCTTTCCACATCAGTAAATCTTTACTTGTCTACCTTATTGTTCATATGGTATAATCACAACTTCTATGGTAAAACGTCCTATAAGACGTTTGTCTGCTGTAAGAAGATCTGCCCCGATCTCTCTTCTTCAACGCGCTGGCAAACCCGAAATATTCAAGGCTAAATTGACTATCTTTAAAAAGAGTGCGAAAAACGTGCTTAAAAAAATAGAGAAAAAAATTGAATCACGGCCATTTCTCTCCTTCTTTACTGTTTTGACTATCCTTTTCGTTCTTATATTGGTTGGCTCATTTTTAAGGCGTCCAGAGAAAGAAGTAACTGAAAAAAAACAGCCTATAGATGTTAGAGTTTATTCTATTGGAAAAGCACCAACCGTAAATGTGTCTGCCCAGGTAGAAAAAAGCGGAGTCGTAAAAATTGTAGCCCTCACACCAGGAGTTGTTAGCCAAATAAATGTTGAAGAGGGTCAAGAGGTATCTTCCGGCACTACTTTAATTGGACTCTCTACTAATTACAGTGGTGGAAATGCAGCAGACGTTCAAAGACAGATTGCACAAAACGCTCTTTCAAGCGCGCAGGATACATACCAACAGCAAAAAGACATCATCCAAAAACAAAGAGAGCTGGCTGATAAAAGCAGAGACAACACGGAGCAGTTAAGACAGATAACTTTAGATTCTCTTTCTGACACGAAATCACTTTTAGATTTTAACCAAGGAATTGTTGATTCGCTTAATTCTTCACTTCAGAATCTTCAGAATACGAACGTAGGCGGAGCAAATGACTCAGCAATTCTGCAAACTAAACAGCTTATTTCTCAATTTCAGGCTGGAGTAAACCAACTGAGATCTCAAGTTAAAAATGCTGAATACCAAACAGACACAGATAAAACCCCTAACGGAATTGCTAACTTAACCCAGGATATTACAAAAAAACAGCTGGACATACAGGAACGCGCGCTTCAGATGTCTCTTGAGTCAAGTAAGCTACAGCTTCAGCTTGCGCAGATTCAAGAAGCAACCATGTTTCCTTCAGCTCCTTTTGCCGGAACCGTTGAAAGAGTCTATGTACATATAGGGGAATCTGTTAATCCAGGAACCCCACTTGCTCTTTTACATGGTGCACAAACATTAAAGACAATTGCAAAAGTACCGGCAGATATTGCAAGAAAAATAAGTTATTCAGAAGAAGCAACAATTCATATAGGGAGAAAAACGTATAAAAAAGTTCCATCTTATATCTCTAATGAAGCAACAGACGGAAATTTATATTCTGTCATTTTCTCACTGCCAGAAGAATTCCAAAACATGCTTTCCAACAATGAACATATTAAAATTGATCTTCCAGTAGGTGTTCCAAACACTATCGTCTCTGACCCGTTTATTCCAATTGATTCTGTGTATCAATCTCAATCTTCCTCATATATTTTTGTTTCAAATAACGGTAAGGTTACTGCAAAATCCGTTCAACTAGGAAATGTTGTCGGTGAATATGTAGAGATTCTTTCAGGCGTAACAAATGGAGATAAAATTATTCTAGACAGAAACGTTGTTGCAGGAGATGATGTGCATGAAATTCAGTAATTCTAAATCATGGAAAATCAAAAAGGATCTTCATATCTTTCTAAGTTAAAGTTTGACCCTTCACTTTTACGGTCTTTTAAAGCCAAGTATTTAACTAACATAAGGGTTGTAATTCTTTTAGTTTTAATTATCATTGCGGTAGGAACTACAAGTTTTTATGTTCTCCCCAGGCGTCTCAATCCGGAAATTAAAATTCCAATCGTGGGAGTTTCTACTGTACTTCCCGGAGCATCTCCTAAAGACGTTGAATCTTTAGTGACAATTCCATTAGAGGACTCTATTAAAAGCATTAAGGGGATTACAGATATAGACTCTGTTTCAAATGAATCTTTTTCAAGTATTACAATCCAGTTTTCATCCAGCATAAATGCAGACAAAGCACGGGATGACGTACAAGCAGCGGTTACTAAAGTAAACAGTCTTCCTACTGATGCACTAACTCCTACTGTAAGAAAGTTTGATTTTGAAGATCAGCCGATCTGGGTGTTTGCAGTACGCGGAAGAGATCCTGCATCTTTAGGAAGATTTACAAAAGCACTCAAGAAAAAACTGGAAAATACTTCCAACATTGACCGTGTTACCATAACTGGACTTGAAGAACAGGAGTTTGCAATTATTGCAGATCCTGAAAAAATCTCTACAAATAATTTAAATCCGCTTTTGCTCTCTCAAGCTGTTAGAAATTCACTTAATTCATTTCCGGCAGGAAATGTGGATACGGAAAATTCATCAATTTCCATAGGAATAGATGCACCAATTACTTCAGTTGATGATATCAGAAACACCATTTTAAACGTTAACGGAGAACAGGTAGCAATCTCTGATATTGCAACTGTTATGGAACGCTCAAAACCAAACCAAACCTCTTCCTATCTTGCATCTGCAACGGAAAAAGGAACTCCTGTTATAACTCTGTATGTCTTTAAAACTACAGCATCAACTATAGATGCAGGAAATAAAGCCGCAAAAAACACAGTGGAAGAAATGGTAAAAGAATATAATAATCAGTTTAAAATCCACACCATATCAGATGTAACAGATGACATTGGAAAAGAATTTGGAAATTTAACAGACAGCTTCAGGGACACGCTTATTCTGGTTTTCATAACATTTTTAATCTTTTTAGGAGTACGGCAGGCTCTTATTGCAATTCTTACCATCCCGTTAACATTTTTGGTCTCCTTTACGGTTGCAAACGCGGCGGGTCTTTCTCTTAATTTCTTAACTCTTTTTTCCCTTCTTTTATCTCTTGGGTTATTGGTTGATGACACGATTGTTATAGTCACCGGAATGACCTCTTACTATAGAACTAAAAAATTCACAACCACACAGTCCGGACTTTTAGTGTGGAGAGACTTTATAGTTCCTATTTGGAGTACAACTATTACCACCGTATGGGCATTTGTACCGCTTTTACTTGCCACGGGAATTATAGGAGAATTTTTAAAAACCCTTCCAATTATTGTATCCACCACACTATACGCGTCCACCGCGATTGCAGTTTTTATAACGCTTCCTCTTATGATGATTATCCTAAAACCGGAAATTCCAAAAAGAGTTAAAATTCTTTTAAAAATTCTCGGAATAACACTGGGTCTTTTTGTGTTCTTTACTTTAGTCAAGGGAAATCCGTTTGCTCTACTCATTCTGCTATTATTTATATTTCTTCTTTTCATAACCTATAGAACAAGGCGTGCATTTTCCGGTTTTCTACAGGAAAAAACAGGAAGAAATATCTTTAAAGATACAGGAAGGTTTTTAGCTAGATTTAACGAAAGACTTATAGATATAGAGCATTTTGCGATTAGATATAAAACTGTAATAAAAAAAGTTATTCTTTCAAAAACCGGAAGAAGAAATGTTTTGATTACTGTTGCGTTATTTACCGTTTTTGCATATTTTCTTTTACCGTTAGGCTTTGTAGTAAATGAATTTTTCCCTAAAATTGATCAGGATTTCATCTATGTTGCGCTTGAAATGCCTGCGGGATCCAATCTCAAAACAACTACTCAAGAAACAGTACGCGTTTTAGAAGACTTAAGAAAAACCCCTGGAATAATTTCGGTAACAGGAGAGGTAGGGCGTGGAATTGACACCTCAAGCGGAAATTTAACAAGTACTGATACACAATCACTTTTCACTCTTAACCTGCCTGTAAAAGAGAAAAGATCTATAAACTCTTTAGAAATTGCAGATAAACTCAGAAAAGAATTTAAAACATACAAATCAACTGCAACGCTCTCCGTTATGGAACAAAGCGGAGGACCACCGGCGGGAGCTGATGTACAGGTACTTTTACTGGGGGATGATCTTAGTAAGCTTGATTCTTATGCTGATCAAGCTGTATCATTTTTGAAAAAACAACCGGGCATTGTAAACGCCAAAAAGTCTATTACGCCTGGCGCGTCTAAGCTCACATTTGTCCCAAACAGGCAAGAGCTTGCCAAAAATAATCTAGATGTTGCCTCAGTTGGTTTATTTTTGAGAACTTTTGCAACCGGAAATACCGTGGATAAAGTAAAGTTTAATGGAAACGATGAACAAGACATTACTTTTAGAGTTAACTCTGATATTTCAAGTCCTGGTGACCTAGGAAGAATTATGATTCCCACTCAGTCAGGAGAACAAATCCCGCTCTTGTCATTAGGATCATTACGCCTAGAAAACAATCCCACCACCATAACAAGACACAACAGCAAAAGAAGTATTTCTGTTTCAGCTGGTGTTGCAAAAGGTTACTCGGTAAGCACCCTGAACCAGAAGTTTTTAGACTACGTGAAACAAAATTTAAAGCTTGATAGCGGATATTCTTATCAGACAGGTGGGGTAAACGAAGAAAATCAAAAATCAGTTACGTCTATTTTAGAAGCTATGCTTTTAGCGTTTGTTCTAATTTTAGCAACTATGGTGATCCAGTTTAGATCCTACCGCCAATCTCTAATAGTTATGCTTGTTATTCCAATTGCTATTTCAGGAGTATTTGTAGTTTTTGCACTAACAGGAACTCCTCTTTCACTTCCAGCTCTTATAGGTGTTTTGTCCCTTTTTGGAATTGTGGTAACTCACGCCATGATGCTTGTAGATAAAATAAACCGCAACCTTTCATCCGGAATGACACTGGTTGAAGCGCTCTCAGACGGCGCTGCCAGTAGACTTGAGCCAGTTTTCATAGGATCATTTACAACCATCATAGGACTTATTCCAATCTCATTATCAAACCCGTTGTGGCGTGGTCTAGGAGGAGCAATTATTGCAGGGCTTACATTTTCAGGAATAATCATGTTGTTTTTCATACCAGTAATGTACTACATTATCTATCAGTCTGAATATAAACGTTTAAAGAGACTGGTATAATGCTTGTGTGAGCACACCTCTATTTCAGAAGAAGATTTGGGACTTCTACAAAAAGAGCAAAAGAGATTTTCCATGGAGAGAAACCACTGACCCATATAAAATTCTTGTTTCGGAAATGATGCTGCAGCAAACCCAAGCTTCCAGAGTTCTTCCAAAATATGAAATGTTTTTAAAAACATTTGCTACTATTCATAAACTGGCGGAAGCATCAAATGAAAATGTTTTAAAAATATGGTCCGGTTTAGGATATAACAGACGCGCATTATATCTTAAAGCCGCAGCAGAAAAACTTTCTCAAAATCCAGACTTTCACCCTTCACATCTCAAAACGTTAAAAGGAATTGGAGAAAACACAGCTGGTGCGATATATGTTTTTTCAACCAACAATCCTTATGTTTTTATTGAAACCAATATTAGACGCGTATTTATCCACGAATTTTTCAAGAATCAAGAAAATGTTTCAGACAAAGACATCTCAAGATTAATCGAGATTACGCTTGATCAAAAAAACCCTAGGAATTGGTACTATGCATTAATGGATTTCGGCGCTTATTTGGGAAAGGCCGAGATAAATCCAAACCGAAAAAGTAAACATTATATAAAACAATCAAAATTTGAGGGAAGCCTTCGGCAATCGCGGGGAAAGATTTTAAAAATTCTCCTTCATGAAAAAAATATTTCAATACATAGACTTGAGAAACAAATAAATTCAGTGCATTTCAAAAAAGCCTTGGCTCAACTGGAAAATGAAGGTTTTCTTGTGCAAACTAATGACAAAATTGAAATAAAACCCAATTCTTACTTGACTTAATTCCCATATCTCCGTACATTAAATGGATAATGCAAAAAGGCAGGATTTTGCTATTATTTTTATTTGTTTCAACGTTTCTTTTTCTTCTACTCTTTCTTACAGCAAAAACGTATGTATTCTCAGAAAAAAGAACGCAGCATATTCAAAGCAATTTAGAAACCCCTGTCCCCCTAACACCTACAAAAACCCCAGTTCCCACTCCTACAAAAACCCCCTCTCCAACCCCAACTCCCACACCTTCTCCTATTCCCACTCCTACTAAAAAACCGCTTCCGACTAGAGCACCTATCCAAACAAATTTCTCTGGAGGAATGTCAGACCTCTTGTCTCAAGTAAATGACTACAGAAAATCCCAAGGTCTTTCTCCTGTTGTGTCAAATTCAGATACTTGTTCTTTTGCAAGGTTGCGTGCGCAAGAAATTTCAGCAGATTTTTCCCATGCGGGCTTCACAAACAGAGTGAACAATCACACACTCCCATACTCATACCATGAGGTAACAGAAAATATTGCAATGAACTCAAACTCAAATGATGTAGTTTCAGAATGGATAAAATCTCCTGGGCATGCTGAGAATATGAGAAAAAATACTCCATATGTTTGTATAGAAAAATATGGAGAATATTACGTATATGAAGGGCTGCGTCCTTAAGTATCTAAGCCTTCCTACCTTAATGTATACTTCACGCCCGCTTGGATTGAGCTTGATTCAGGCGGAGGGGCTGGATTGTAAGATTTTCCCTCAAGAGATGCAATTCTAACTTTGTGCCCACCCCAATTCTCTTCCCTAACAGAAGGTTTTGCGAAACGAGCTCTTTGTAAAATCTCATGTACGGTTACTTGTCTAGGTTGTCTTTCAGAACTTGCCATATTTTTCTATAATACAGTCCAATTTTAGCTTACGCTTGACGTAATTCAACTTTTTTTAAAACAATTTACAAACAAAATCCTGACAATTTTCAGGTTTGCGAAAAGTCACGGCAAGAAGTACAATACCTTCATGCTTAGGCATGTTATTGAGCAAGAATACCCTACCACCTTTAGAAACGAGGAAGCTGAGAAGCTGGGTACATTACTAAGAAACAGGAGATCAGTGGTTCTGGTAGGAATGAAACGGGTTGGAATCAGTAATTTTTTAAGATTTTTCCTCTACCACGAAAAAATCGGCCAAACATACCTCAAATCTGAAAGGCATATTTTTATACCTGTAGACCTAAATGATTTAGTAGAAAGAGATATTTTCCCTTTTTGGATTTTAACTTTAAAAAGGATTTCAGATTATATAGAGGAAAATATAAAGGATGAGCATATTAAAAAAAGGGTTGCGCAGTTATTTCTGGAAAGTATTCAATCCCAAGACCTTTTTCTCACCATAGATGGCATTAGAAAAAGTTTAGTTCTCTTATCAGAAAACGGATACAGCCCTACAATTTTTTTTATCAGATTTGACAGAATCATTGAGTATGCAACCCATGCTTTTTTTGGAAACTTTCAGGGTCTTATTGATGCAACCCAAAATAAACTAGCTTTTGTTTTTACCAGTGTAAGACCTCTTGATACGCTTTCCTCTGAGGTATTTACAAAACACGCGCTCTCAGTTTTTGCAGACACATTATATGTAAAACCGGCAAAATCTGAGGATGTTGAGACTATTTTTCATTCTGCAGCAAAACAATATAACCTCACACTGCCAGAAGACATTAAGAAAAAACTTTTATCACTCGTGGATGGATACAACCAGTATTTACAGTTTGCACTTATTTCTCTTCATGAAGAAAATAAAAAACTTTCAGCTGAAAATCTTCTGGAAACGCTTCTTTCAGATGAAAGGATTAATTTACAGTCTGAAGAGCTGTATGAAAGTTTAACCGGAGAAGAAAAGGCAGCTGTGGAAAAAATAATAACAGGAGAAGTTTTTTCCCCGGAAGACAGAAACAATACTGAATATCTTTTTAATACAGGCCTTATTACAGAAACCAATAATTTTTTTAGCATTCTTTTTGAAAAGTTTTTAGAAGATAAGAAACACGTAAAGAAAAAAAATGGACAGAATATAGAGCTTAGTAAAAAAGAACATGCTCTTTTAGAAATTTTGGAAAAATATACAAATGACGTATGCGAGCGCGAAGAAATAATTGAACACGTATGGCAGGAAGCAGAATCTATAGGTGTTTCTGACTGGGCAATTGACAGATTAGTTGCAAGATTACGCTCTAAATTAAAATCTCAAAATTCCGACATAGAAATTATCACTGTGAAAACGCGCGGGTACAAATTGGTTAAAAATGTGGTATAAATTACTCCCACCATGCAAAACTCTATAACATGTCCCCACTGCAATAAAGATTTTCAAATAGATGAAGTGTTTAGACATCAAGTTGAAGAAGAAATAAAAAAACAAACAGAAAAAGAGCTTCAAGCAAAGTTTGAAGAAAAAAATAAATCTGAACTCTTAGATTTGCAAAAACAACTTGATGACCAGAAGAAGAAAAATGACGAATTTTTGAAAGAAGAATTAAAACTGCGCGAGGAAAAACGACTTCTTGAAGAAAAAGAGAAAGAGATAGATTTAAAAATCGCAAGACAAGTAGATTCCGAGAAGAAGAAAATTGAAGAAAAAGTAGTAAAAGAGGAGGAAGAAAAACATCACCTAAAAGATTTAGAAAAAGAAAAAGTTATAGAAGACTTGAAAAAAGCCTTAGATGATGCACAAAGAAAAGCAAACCAAGGATCCCAACAAACTCAGGGGGAAGCCTTTGAGCTGGAGTTTGAGGAAATTTTAAAACGTGAATTTCCTAATGACATAATCTCAGAAGTTGCAAAAGGAACACGCGGAGGAGACATAGTGCAGGAAGTAGTGGATAGAAATGGAAATACATGCGGAAAAATATTGTGGGAGTTAAAAAACACTAAAGCATGGAGCGAGTTGTGGGTTGATAAACTAAAATCAGACCAAAGAGGAATTACTGCAGAATACGCGGTCATAATTTCTGAAGTGGTTCCGGATGAGATAGAAAGTGCCAAATTTTATAAAAACATTTGGGTTGTAAAACGAAATTTTGTTTTAGGACTTGCCTACTCTTTACGTCTTTCAATAATTCAGATCGCCATGGCAAAACGCGCTTCTGAAGGAAAACAGGATAAAATGGATATCTTATATACCTACCTTTCTGGAACTGAGTTTAGACAACGAATTGAAGCAATAGTAGAAGCATTTACCAGCATGCAGGACGAGATAGAAAAAGAAAAAAGATATTTTGCAAATAAATGGTCAAGGGATGAAAAAAATATTAGACAAGTAATAGATAACACATATGGCATGCAGGGAGATTTAAAAGGAATTATGGGAAATTCTTTACCAGAAATTAAAGGACTTGGACTTCTGGATGACGGAAATTAAATTTAGAATCGAAGAGGTAAAACAATCTAGTACCCCAAGAGTGCTAGCGATTACTTTTGGTCCAAACTCATCCACAAAATCCTACTTCCATATGTTCTAAAGGGGGACCATTTTTTTGTAATTTCCTCTGCTTCTTTAGGCGTGGGATGTTTTTCTAATTTATACAATTTTACA
>CAZQIA010000001.1:0-48568 GCA_964593215.1 uncultured Gammaproteobacteria bacterium | reverse complement strand
CTGTGAATAAATTAAATATACTAATAAATGGGAAAATTAGAAGAAGAAAAACAAATTATGAAGATTAAAGAAATATTCTGCGGAGAGGGGGGGATTCGAACCCCCGGTGAGGTTGCCCCCACAAAGGTTTTCAAGACCTTCGCACTAGACCGCTATGCGACCTCTCCGAATGAAATGAGGACATGGTTACACAAGGTTCTTGCGGAAGCAAGTGTTCTTGTGCGACCTCTCCTAGTAACGTCTTATTTTCTCATCAAATTCGGGCGGAGGAGACAGGATTTGAACCTGCGCGAGCCTGTTTAAGGGGCTCAGGGGGTTAGCAACCCCCCGCAATGGACCAGCTATGCGACTCCTCCAAAACACTCTCTAAAAGATTTGAGTCTGTTGATTATATCAGAATGTACGCCTAGACAACAAAGGTTTTTGCCTAATTTGTTATCATTTTGTGAGGTTAATAAATTGCCAAATAAGGCTAATGATGCTATCATGAACATATGACAACAGAACTAAAAAATCAAGAAAAAATGGACTCGCCTGTTGTTGAGAATATTACTCAAGACTCCCAAGAATTTACTACTCCTGCGCCTATAGACATACCTGAAGAAGCGCCATCTGCTCAACCAGCTGGAGAACATGTAGAGCCAGAAGTATCTTCAGAGGTTGCAGAAGCTGGAGTTACGGCAATAAGTGAATCTACTCATGCAACTGCAGCTGCACAAAATTTATCAGACACAGGCGTAACGGTAAACCATGAATTCCACCCACCGGTAGAAGATTCTGGTCTTATAACGTTTCCTGTAACTTCTGCCAAGCCAGAATATCAAATCCTACATAGACCTAATCTTGGCTCCACATCAGAATCAGGAAACTGGAAGAGCCTTTCAGCTTGGGTAAATAAATTACGAACTATGTTTCAGAAAGGAAATACCGCTGGAAATTCTACTCAAGGTACATCAGCACCGTTAACTCCCACTGAAACTCGTACACCGGCAGACATTACCCAGACACAAAATCAAACGCCCGAGATTAAAAAAGCTGCCTAAAAAACCTATGATAGAACAAGTTAATTACGCAATGAATGTATTTTTTGCCTTTTTACTGGCTATATTTTTGACAAGCGTTGTTATAGCGTTTTTTGCCGGGGTTTTTGCAGCGTATAAACTGTGGAAGAAAAATAAAGATAGGCAAAAAAAAGCGCTTGAGATGATTTTATTGGAAGTACAGCTTCCAAGAGAAAATGAAATTAAGATAGACGCTGCTGAACAAATGTTTTCATCCTTTTCCGGAATAAAAGGGGCCAAGGGTAGACTTTCCTTTTTTAAAGTCCCGGATTACATAGTTTTTGAAGTTGTTGCAAAACCGGGAGATATCAGGTTTTACGTATCTGTTCCTAAAAAACTTCAGGACATGGTAGAAAAACAGATCCACGGAGCATATCCTGACGCTTCAATAGTTGAAGCTGAGGAATATGATCTTTTTTCAGAAACTGGAAAAGTTGCCTTTGCAGGTCTACAGCTTAAAAAAGGTTCTCCTTATTCTCCTATAAAAACGTTCCAACAACTTCCTGTAGACCCACTCTCTACATTTGTTTCTACATTAGGAAAAATGCAAGAAGGGGAATCAGCTGCCATGCAGATTCTTATTACTCCCGCAGGGGACAAGTGGAAAAAATTTGGAAGAACATATATTTCTGGAATTAAAAAACGGGAAGCAAATCCTGAAACTGCAAAATATTCGGTAGACCAAAAAGAATTAGAGGCAATCGAGCAAAAAATAAGCAAACCCGCATTTAATACGTTTATTCGTTTAGTTGTGTCTTCTTCCACGAAAGAATCTGCAGACGCACATTTGGAAAATCTAGTTACCTCATTTACTCAATTTTCTTCCTATAATTCTTTTTCTAAAGAAAAGATTAAGCACTTTAAGGGAATGTTTATGGTTGATTTCATTTACCGTACGATTCCACTATTTAAAAAAGGGTCAGTTCTCTCAATTGATGAACTTGCAACCATTTTTCATTTCCCTAATAAATCAGTGGAGAGTCCGCACATTCACTGGCTTGCTGCGCGCAGTGCTCCGGCTCCAGCAACCATTCCATCATCAGGTTTATATATAGGAAAAAGTGTTTACAGGGGAAATGAAAAACCTATTTATATAGGAGAGGATGATAGAAGACGTCATATGTATATTGTTGGAAAAACTGGTGTAGGAAAATCTGAGTTTTTGAAAGATATGATTTTGCAGGACATTAGAGCGGGTCACGGAGTCTGCTTTATAGATCCGCATGATACCATAGATTTAATCCTACCTCTTATTCCACCAGAAAGAGCTGAGGATGTTATTCTTTTTGATCCTTCAGATACAGAACGCCCCATGGGACTTAATATGCTCGAGGCATCCACGGATGAAGAAAAACATCTGGTAGTTACCTCAGTTATCGGGCTCATGTATAAGCTCTTTGATCCACATCAGACGGGAATCATTGGACCTAGGTTTGAACACGCTGTAAGAAACGCCATGCTTACTGTTATGTCAGAACCCGGAAACACCTTTGTAGAAGTTATGCGAGTCTTAACTGACCAAAACTTTGTCCAGGAACTTTTACCTAAGGTAAAAGATCCTATTATTAGACGCTACTGGACAGACCAGATTGCCCAAACCTCTGACTTTCATAAGTCGGAAGTTTTAGACTACATCACTTCTAAATTTGGGAGATTTGTCACAAACACCATGATTAGAAATATGATCGGACAATCTGAGTCTTCATTTAACTTCAGAAAAGCTATGGACGAAGGAAAAATTCTTTTGATTTCTTTAGCAAAAGGGAAAATAGGTGAAGAAAATTCTAACTTCTTAGGTCTTATCTTAGTTCCTAAATTACTAGTTGCTGCTATGAGTAGGCAAGATATTTCACAGGATCAACGTCGGGATTTCTTTCTATATGTGGACGAGTTTCAAAATTTTGCAACCCCTGACTTTGCACAAATCCTATCAGAGGCAAGAAAATACAGACTGAATTTAATTGTTGCAAATCAGTTTATAGGACAGATTGAAGAAGAAATTAAAAATGCTATCTTTGGAAACGTAGGAACTATCTGCTCCTTCAGGGTAGGAGTTGCGGACGCAAATTACCTCCAGCACGAATTTCAACCCACTTTTTCTGAAGCAGACCTTATTAATATAGAAGCCCGCCACGCATATGTAAAAACGGTTATTAAAAATGAACCAGCGCCACCCTTTTCTATGGATTTAACTAGGGACCTTACAGCAGAAAAGAAAATGGAAAACCCCAGAGTCGCAGAATTAGTAAGAGAACTTTCTAGATTAAAATACGGGAAACCTAGAGAATTAGTAGAAGCAGAGATTGCAAAACGCTCTAAATTATTTGAAGTGTTTGGAGATTTAGGTCCTGGAGACAATGATCCGTTTGGCGGCGGTGAAGGTTCAATAGGAAGTGGCGGAAACCAAGGTGGATTAGTGTAAATTCTATTTTTTCCCTCGAGCTGTCTTCTTCTGTGCTCTTCTTAATGACTCTCTACTTGTCCCCCCGCCAATTGTTCTTCCACCGGCAACAGGCACAATCTGATGCTCAGTTAATGGTTGTGTTTGCACGTATGTAAAACTGTCTCCAAAGACTCTTTCTTCCTGCGCTCGCACCGGTGGCCTATCTGATCCATTATTTACGCGCGTTGTTGTTCTCTCAACTGAATCTGGAATTTTACCAGGTGTAAATCTATCAATTCCCATAAATATGAATTATATAAGAAGTCAGCAGGAAATCAAGTAAGATTTCAAGGGTATTATTTTTTAAAATTTTTTGTGGGCGCGCCTGGATTCGAACCAGGGACCGCGAAGGTATAAGCTTCGTGCTCTAACCAGCTGAGCTACACGCCCGAAATTTAGAAACATTTTCTAAATTGAGTAGTGTTTATTATACCAAAATATTCCCCAAAATCCCTACAGGACTTAAAATTTATCTCTTCTTATTTACGCCTCAAAAGTTGTAAAGTACGTTCATTTTTTGTTATCATAAAATACTCCCATGAGAAAAATTCTTCTAATGTTTTCTGTCATCTTTTTTCTTATTGTGTCAATCTTTCTATCTCAGGAAAAAGTTTATTCAGATGAGCTGGATGACATCAGTAAGAAAATATCTGACTTAACAAATCAATTATCTTCGTCTCAACGGGCAACAGCACCATTTCAAACTCAATTAATTACATTGAAAAAGCAGCTTGACGGAATTGCCCTTCAAGTCTCAAATATTGAACAGGATATACAATCTAAAAAGCAAATAATATTAAAAGGCTACGAAGATTTAGCGGCGCAAAAAGAAACGTTTAACAAAACCGTCAGATCCTATTACATAAGAAATTACCAATTTTCCCCGCTTCTCATCTTTCTCTCATCTAAAGATGCGCAGGATGCAACGAGACTTATTGCCTACCAAAAAAAAGGAGCTGATTCAGATAGAGCTATTATCACAAATATTGCCATAAAAGTTGTGGATCTTGAGGAAAAACGTAAGGCGCTTGAGGAAGAAGAAGCCAGGTTAAAAACTATGAAAGATAAGCTGTCAGCTGAACAAAAAGATGTACAAAAATTAGTAGATGGTGCGTTAGAATTTCAAGCAAAACTATCTACTCAGATAGCAGAACTGTCAGCAAAGCAGCAGGCAATTTTATCTCAGCGCCTTGCAAGTCTTAACATTCCACAGTCTGCATACGCAGGATTGGGAAGCGGGTGCTCATCTGATCTAACAAATGGAAAAGATCCGGGTTTTTCTCCGCGTTTTGGGTTCTTTTCCTACGGTGTTCCAAACAGGGTAGGTCTTAACCAGTACGGAGCAAAAGGAAGAGCTGAAGCGGGTCAAAACGCAGAAACAATTCTGAAGGCATATTATAATGCCGACCTTACATCCGGATATAGCACCTCCACAAATATTCATGTGACTGGAACAAATGAATATGGACAATCGTTTGACAATAACTGGAGCATTGAAGAATATTTGAAGCATGTTTATGAAGTTCCATCATCATGGCCATCTGAATCTCTTAAGGCTCAGGCTATTGCCGCACGTTCATACGCGCTTGCTTATACAAATAACGGATCGGGAAATATTTGTCCGTCCCAATCCTGCCAAGTGGTAAAACAAGAATTGAATGCTCAATCCTGGATTGATGCGGTAAATGCAACATCAGGACAGGTGCTTACCTCGGGCGGACAACCTATTAAGGCATGGTTTTCTTCAACTCATGGTGGTTATGTATATTCTTCTGCAGACATAGGCTGGTCGGCAACATCTTTTACAAAAAACGCAAAAGACACCACAACCGACTCAATTAACTCATTTGATGATTTAAAAAATAATGCATATGATAAAAATTCTCCATGGTTTTATTGTGATTGGGGATCTAGAAGTTCTTATGCAAACACTGCATGGCTAAAAAGCGAAGAGGTTGCTGACATGGCAAACACAATTATGTTAGCTCAAGCCGATAGCGGAGTGAGAGAACACTTGTATCAACCTGATAAACCTAACCCCGCCGGAACAGATACGTGGGACGCTGGACGCGTAAAATCAGAACTTCAAAATAGAGGAAAAACACCCTTCTACTCAGTTTCCGGTGTATCCATTGATTGGGATAAAGGATCTGGAAGAACTACAACGGTAACAATTTCTGGAGACGCCGGATCAGCTTCATTTTCTGGATCTGACTTTAAATCTTACTTTAATCTTCGCGCCCCTTCAAATATTCAAATTGTTGGTCCTTTGTTTAATATCGAAAAACAGTGATAATTAGACTATACTCAAGATACTCAAGTTTGTAATTTTTATATCTATTTTGAGTACATACTCAGAAAACGAAACCTATAAATTAGAATTTAATGAGTATATAATAATACGCCTATGCCTACACCATCTCAAAATTCTTTAAGCGGAGAGTTTATTCTTTCTCAAGAAAAAAAAGACGACACAAAAAATGATCAGACTTTTTTAAAACAGTCCCCATCTACAAACCACTTACATACGCATTCAAAGCCAAAATTCTTTTCTTCATTGTGTCATTATCCTGAAGGTGTAACATTTCAAAATCAAGAGGCTGATGAGGAAATTATTCTTCTTATTAGACGCGACTTTATTACAAATGTTCCATGGATACTTTCTGTTTTGTTCTTTGCTCTTTTGCTCCCGGGGCTTTTTATTGCTGTTCCCCTTTTATTCCCAAACATTGTAGTAAACCAAATTTTAATTCTTATTTCTGTATCGTTCTATTATACGGTGCTTATGGCATTTACCCTTATCTATTTCACGATCTGGTATTTTAATGTAGGGCTAGTTACAAATAAAAGAATTATTGATTTAGATGTAGCAAATATACTTGTCAAAGAAACCTCAGAAGCAAGACTTTCAAGCATTGCGGATGTAACATATACTCAAGTCGGGGGAATTAGAGGGATTTTTGATTATGGAGACGTACGAGTGTTAACAGAAACGTACGAACAAAACATTGAGTTTGATAGAGCACCTAACCCAAATATGATCAGAAAAATAATCGGAGAACTATTAGCTGATAAATTAGTAACATAATATGACATTACAAGATGTATTTTTAGCCGTAAAAGATCTTTTAGAAAATCAGAATCAGATTCTTAAAGTTGTTTTAATACTTTTATCAACTCTTTTCTTGCTGTTTACTATTATAGTATCGAGACAAATTTCTCTTCTTACGGTACAGCTAAATCAAGTATCTTTTTCACCGGTTTTAAAATTTATTGGGTATTTACTCATCTTAGCAACTATTACCATTCTTATAGCTGTAATTTTTGTATAATAAATACATCCTCTATGGAACACCATCTGTCCGTTGCAAAAATTGTAGGAAGCGCAACTGAATCCTCTTGGGCTCAAGCATATAGCGCGGGCAAGCTTCACATAGTCCTTAGTCTTCAGGGTGAGGAAAAAGCCATTGCTGGAACTGGTAAAGAAACACTTGAAAAACTTCAGCGAGAATTTTTTGCCTTAGATGAAAAAAACTTAGAAAGCGTTTCCAAAGCTGTTTCAACAGTTTTTGAAAGTATACCGTCAACTCTTACTGTGTCTCTTCTTCTTACAACTGTCGTTGAAGATGTTTTGTATATAGTTAGCGCCAACTCTGGATTCGCAATTTTACAAAGAGATAAACAAACTACAGTTATTGCTTCTGGAGAAAAAGACATGGTTTCTTCCTTTTCAGGAAAAATTTTATCTGGAGACGTTATAATAATTGCTACATACCAAACTCTCCAAACTCTTTCTCTTGAACAAGTAAAAGATGCTTTAACATGCATAACTCCAGGTGAAATTGCAGAAACTCTTGCTCCATCCATTCATGAGCGCTCAAATGGATCCGAGGCAGCACTTATATGGAAAGTTGGAGGTATCGCAAAAGAAACACACGAAGACGTAATCGAGGATTCTACTGATACAATTGAGGCTTCAAAGGATGAACCTGTAAGAAGAAGTCTTCCTAAAATTTCTCTTAAGTTTTCTCTTCCCACATTCTCGTTAAGAAAAATAAATAGAAAAAGTGCCGCAGTTATAATCTCTCTACTTCTTGTTATTGTTTTAATCCTTGGCTTCTATATACAAAAGATGAAAACAACCGATTCAAAAAATCAAGCAATTCTAGAAAAAATATTATCTTTGGAAAAACAAAAATATGAAGATGCGCTTGCGGTTATGGAACTAAACCGTGGCATGGGAATGCAGGATGTATTGCAGGTGAAAAATGATGTTGAAAAGAATTTAGAAAAACTTCCTCAGGGAAGTAAACAAAGACAAGAACTGCAAAAGTTTTTAGATGAAGTAAATAAAGCATTAGGAGGTTCTGGTCAAACATCATCAAAAATAAAACTTTTTTATGATAGTTCTAATAATTCGGAACTTTCAACTGTTACCTACATAAGTTTTAAAGGCGGGGAACTTGTTGGAACTGGCAGTAAAAAAGGAGGAATTATTAAATCAGACGGAAGCATATCTTCTGTTTTTGATGTGAGTAATGTAAAGAGCCTTACCAGTGATGAAAAAAATGCATATATTATATCCGGTAATTCAGTTTTTCAAATTGCTAAATCTTCTGGTAAAAATTCAACTATTATTGACAACCAAAATAGTCCTGTCTCAATTGGTACGTTTGGCGGAAATATTTATCTTCTTTCTGGGGCTGACAAAACAGTCTACAAATACAGACCTAATGATTTCAATAAAGAAGCTTACTTTACGTCTGACACAAAATTAGCAAACCCATCAAGCCTTGCAATAGATTCTTCTATATATGTAATTGATAACGGGGGGATAAAAAAATATACAAGAGGAAATCAAGACAGCTTTTCATTTAAAGGAAAAGCGTTATCTGTTATGTCTCAAATATATACAGATGAAGAATATACTAATATCTATATTGTTGACCCAGAAAAAAAGATTGCTACCATCACTGACAAAACCGGTAATATTGCACAAGAAATAAGTCTTAATGGTATGAAGCACATAACCGCGATAACCGCTGATGAGAAAAATAAAAAGATGTATATCGCAAGCGACGGAAATATTTACGCTCTAGACCTATAAACACGGTTTGACTTTTCATTTTTAAGTTGTTAAAGTTTTATATATTATGGCTAAGATATTGTTAGTGGAAGACGAAAAAGACATTAGAGAGGTTTATCTTGACATTCTCACAGAAAATGGTCACATTGTTGAAACAGCAGAAGACGGAATCACAGCGCTTTCCAAAATGCAGCAAGGTGGATGGGACGTAGTCTTATTAGATATCATGCTTCCACAGATGAACGGCATAGATGTAATGCATAAAATTAAAGAACAACCCCCCACTGTTCCAAATAAAGCTGTTGTATTTTTAACCAATATTGATCAGGGAGAAGAAATTAAAAAAGCACTAAGTTTGGGAAGCGGGTATATTATGAAAAGTCAAATTTCTCCAGGAGATTTAATTGAACTTGTCAACGTGTACCTGAAACAGCAGGCTCCACAGGTTTAGTTGAGCTAATACTCTTGGGTAGAGTAAACGAAAATTGTGATCCTTTTCCTTCCCCTTCTGAAGCTGCCTTAATTTCGCCACCATGAAGCTCAACAATTGCCTTTGACAAATACAACCCTAAACCTGTTCCTTGATCTTTATTTTTAATTAGATGAGAATTTCCTACCATGTTAAATTTCTGAAATAATTTTGTAAGATCTTCTGGGTTTATTCCTTTACCCGTATCAGAAACGGTAATTCGCACCATACCTACAGGAACATTATCAAAAATAGAAATAGATATGCTGCCTCCGTTAGGTGTAAATTTTAAGGAATTTCCTACAAGATTAATTAATACCTGCTTAATTTTCCCCGGATCACAAACCGCAATCACATGATTTTCATCGTTTTGCAAAGAGAGATTAATGCCAAGCTCTTGTGCGCGAGTCTTTACTTCAGCCATAGTCTCAGCAATAAGCTGTATCATATCTACTTCCTTTGCCTCAATACTCATTCTTCCCGATTCAATCCTTGAAACATTTAGCATGTCGTTAACCAAGTCTATTAATCTGTTTGTAGAGTGGTATGTTTTCTCTAGGTACTCTTTCTGTTTATCATTTATCTCCCCTGCCTTTTTTTCTAAAAGCATCCATACGTAGGATTTAATAATTGTCATGGGGGTTCTTAGTTCATGAGAGGCTAAGGAAACAAATTCATCTTTTAATTTATCCAATTCTTTTAATTGTGTATTTGCGTCCTGAATTTTTTTATAGAGAAGAGCATTGTCTACAGCAATTCCAATAACACCTACTAGTCTCCCCATCAAATCCTGTTCTTGTGCAGAGACTCCCCCTGCATCTTCCCCCAAACCAATTGCCATAACTCCTATAACCTCGTCCCTTACTATAAGAGGATACGCAAAAATAGAGTGAACATTAAGAGTTTGTTGGATTAAAAGCGCCTCATTAGAAGTGTAGTCTGGAAATAAAACTTCCTGATACGAACTGGCGATCTGAAGCTGTCGCGATTCAAGAGCTCTAATTAAAATATTATTTTTGTGCTCAACTGGAATAAATTCACTCGGAAAAGATCGTTTCACTAAAAACTCGGCACGCTTAACAGCTTCTCCTCCAGAAGACGACAGTTTCACTAGGCCTTCGTGATCTCGCACTACAAAAATAGAAACCCGCTTAAACTCTGCGTCAGAAATTAAAACCTCTGCAACCTGTGACGAAACCTGACGCAAGTCAGTTACGGAAGACAAAATAATCGTATTTATTTTTTGAAGAATTGAAAGCGTTTTATTTGTATGAAATAACTCAGCGTTTTTTTTGTACATTTCCTGAGTTACGTGTTCTAGTTCTGAAGCCACGTTAACAGGTGCACTTTGGACACTAGACTGCCCATTTGTAGGTTTTGTAGAATCCATACTTTACTTATTATATACAGAAAAAAGTCTACTTCAGAAGAGGTGGAACTTGAGAGGAGGGTACCTGGGTTATTATTCCTTTCACAGCATCTTTACACATCTCAACTGATGCCTGCCCAAACAATTTTTTATATTGTTCAATAAGATTTTCTACAATATCAGTTTTGTTTCCATCAAATGAAATGTCATGATTTTTTAAATCAACTTTTAAACCCTTTACTTTTTGAGCTTGTTCAAGAGCAATGGGACCTATAACGCTTTCCTGTTCTTTAATAATTTTTTCTGTGATCTGCGCAAAAATATCCATATTATTCTTTAATCTTAAGGGTGCTTGTTCTTAGCTGTAAAATCCCTAAAGTCATAATTGCATATGCGATTAAATAAAACAGGTCAATAAAACTTGCTGGGAAATAAAATTGATGAAAATAAATAAATATGTAATCAGCCAAAAACTGAGCAAAAAAAGCAAAGAGAAGAAGAAGTATTTTGTTCTTCATAACTCCACCTAGTAATCCGCGGGATAAGCTGTATGTAAGAATAGCAATAGAGATATAGATTGCTTGTCCCAATGGATATCCATAATCAAAAAAAACTTGCTGGGGAGTTGTACTCGTGAAATCATAATTTCTTAAAAAAAGACCGTATCCAATTCCCAACATCACAACCGGAATAATAATTGCCTGAAGTTTACTCTTAAAGGAACGCAAGGAAACTTTAACCCCTGACGCCTTGGCAAAACAAAATGCTGCAAAGATATAAAAAGGTATTGTCCCAAAATAACCTATATCAGGAACTGAAGGGTAAGGCACTTCAATTTTTAAAACAAAGTTGTAATACCAAAATGAATATTGTCCAAATCCTTGTAAAAGAAGGCCTGCTGATAATGCAAGAATTGCCCGCCCCATTATGCTTTTAAACCCTCCCCATTGCCTAGAGATTATAAGACCACATGCTCCTCCAAATAATGAAAATCCACCGTAGATAAAGCCAAAAATATGATTTACAGGTGCCTCTTTTGTACCTCCTAAAAATATGACAACCCAAAAAATTAACAGAAGCACAAAGATAAGAAGAGTAGATGTTGCTTGAATATCGTTTCTAATGAAACTATTTTTAGCCATAATTTAGCATATGCCTTTAGGTTCCTTCTTGTCAAGTAATGCAAGATGCCTTCTCAGAATGTTATACTTTTTCCAAAGATGATCCCTAATTTTCCTGAATTTATTCCACTTTCTGTATCCCACAAAAAGTTTATTGAAAATATCACGAATCAATTCCCCCCATATTCGGATTTTAATTTTGTAAGCCTTTGGTGCTGGAATCTATCCCAGAAAACAGAAGTTTCTCTCTTACGTGAGAACATAGTTGTAAGAATGGAGGACTATGTAACAAAAGAAATAATTTATATGTTTATTGGGAAAAATGAAACAGAGAAGACTATTGAAGAGCTCTTTACCTTTCAAAAAGAACATGGTCTTGCCCAAGAACTATTTCTTATACCTGAAGATTCCATAAAAAATTCGTTTAGCCTCTTAAATTCAAAATATAAAATTTCTGAAGATAGGGATGGATTTGACTACGTCTTGTCTGTTGATGCCCTAACGTCAATGAGCGGAAAAAAACTTCACCAAAAAAGAAAACTGTTAAATCATTTTAAAAAGCTTTATACACCAAAAGTGGAAATCTTATCAATTTCGGATGTCAGCGCAAAAAAAATAGTGATGAATTTTTTTGATATTTGGAAGAAAAATAAAGGAGACTATGACTCTGCAAATGAAGAAATTGCGCTTAACAACCTGTTTTCAGGATTAGGTTTAGAAAAAAATATCTTCATAATAGTAGTTTCTTTAGATGGTAAAACCATCGGGATCTCCGTTATAGAGGTTCTAGAAAATGAATTTGCGGTTGGAGATTTTTTAAAAGGAGACATTCAGTATAAAGGCATTTATGAATTCCTCTACCAAACCGTGGCAAATTTTCTAAAAGAAAGGAGGATTAGATATTATAATATAGAACAGGATCTGGGAATTGAAGGATTGAGACGTTCTAAGCTAGATTACAATCCTGATTTTTTTTTAAAAAAATATACTATAAAAAATAATGAATAATTGGATTTTTCTTGCACTCCTCTCACCTGCTGTTTTTACAGTATGTAACTTTATTGATAAATATATTCTTGAAAGTAAGGTAAAGGATTATAGAGGAATACCCATCTACTCAGGCATTGTGGGGTTAATTGCGGGAACCCTTTTTTGGTTGATTTTTGAGAAACCCATCCTACCTTTTTTGGATGGACTTATTGTTATCATTGTAGGGATGTTTACGGTTTGGGCGTTTTTATTCTATTTTAAAGCACTTTCTTCTGCTCAAACTAGCTATGTTATAGCGCTTTTTCAACTTATTCCAGTTTTTACTCTCATTTTTTCCTTCTTATTCCTCCACGAAATTATCTCCATAAGTCAGTTATTTGGTTTTTTTCTTATATTAACGTGTGCAATTTTACTTTCATATAAAAAACAAAAAAAGAAATTCAAATTTGATAATTCTTTTTATTACGTACTTGCTGCCGATGTTTTTTTTGCAGGAGGCAGTATATTAATTAAATTTGCTATAAACGCAAATTCATTTACTAAAATAGTCTCGTATGAAAGTTGGGGAATAGCTATTGGCGCCCTGTTTCTTTTTATATTTTATAAAGCATCTCGAGTTGCATTTCTTGAAACAACAAAAACCGCTGGGAATAAAGTTCTTGGAATCATGCTCTTTAATGAAGGTGTTTATATCCTGGCAAAAACAATTACCTTTCTTGCCATTTCTCTGGGACCGGTTACACTGGTAAGCGTTTTAGGAGGGACACAGGTGTTTTATGGAATAGTATTCGGCTTAGTTCTAACTATATTTATGCCAAAAGTGTTTAAAGAAAGTGTCGCTAAGGAAGAAATAATAAAAAAACTTGTTCTTATGGTGTTCTTGTTTGTGGGGATTTGGCTTATGCAGTAACTGCTATTCTAAATTTTCAGTCGGATATCTTTTTCCACGTTCTTCAATTGTATATTCTAAATCTTCAGTTTGAAAAAGACTTTTTAGGTGATCTATTACAATTTGCGTGTCAAATTCTTTACAAGAATAAACATCAAACGTAAAAAATTTTCTCTTAATGAAAGTGTGAATACTTATATGAGACTCCTGAATCAGAACAAACCCGCTCCAACCTCCCGGATCTTTTTTATCATTACCCTCAGTAAACACTATATATGGAGCAGTCATTTTTGTCATGCCAATTTTCATAGGCAATTTATCTAATAACTCAAAAAGGATATTTGCATTCTCCAACGGTTCTTTTGCGCAATTATAGCCATCAAGCATAAGATGAGTACCAAAAGGTGGATGACTAACGTCTTTTGAGGACATTCAATTATTGTATAAAGACCTTTTAGGAATGTCAATTTATACAATCCATTTGTGGACATTATAAGTAAAAGTTGGAACAAGATTCAAGACTACGTTTACAAATGGTATCCTCTACTTGCCAATAGGAGTCTAACCGTGCCTCAAGTTTTTTAATCTTAATCACATGGAAGTATTAGAACTTATGCTCGGGGGCTTGCTGTTTTATACCTTGCATGAGTATCTTCCCAATGTTTTAAAATTGTTCCCCATTCCAAAGGCCTGTTTATATAATAATAACTATTTTCTCCATTTCGATCTAATAACATATCGTATTTTAAAGCGTGCATAGCACCAACGCTTATAATATCCGGCCGAACTTGCTCAATGGCTTCGATTCCATGAATGTCTCTTCTTATCGCAGTATAAAAAGGTTGAATATCCTCTCTACCATATCCTCCAAAGGTTTCTTCTTCATCACCGCCAAATATTCCTTTTGCCCTGTCTTCCTGTATCCACTTCTTAACATCAGGGTGCTCAATTGACTTAACATCAATCCCATTGTCCAAATACCAAAGAGATAAATGCTCTGCGTTATTACTTCTTAATTTCCCTCGGTATGCTTCTAATCTTTGTTTCTCATCAGGTCTTGGAGTTTTACCACCGATTGTTCCGCTCGTGTTGAATTCTGCTTCTGCTCCTAGAAAATCCTTAATCCATTGGAGTTGTTGCGGATCAATTTCTTGTAGCGCTACTAATGGCCGATTTGACGCTTGTTTCATTTCACCAATTCTTCTGGTTATTGCTGCCACCTCTTCTGCCACATTAGCATGAGAATAGCCGAAAATCGTGGGATTATACCCATCAGTATGTATTCGCTGTATTGCACCTTGAGGATAAATGCCTTCACTAAATTGTCTAAATCTTTGTCCAAAACCCGAGGGCGATTCACTTGGAACTGCTCCTCTCGCGGCGCCAAAATACTCTAAATGAGGCCTAAAACCACCACTACGAGAACCAGTCTCCGATGTTTCGGCTTGGCTGTCAGTCATGAAAAGATTATACCAAAACCACTGAAGAAAATTGATATAATCTGTTCTGCTATGGCAGAGGCAGAAAAACAGGATGAACAAAAAGATAAATTCTTCATTGATATTTGCTTGAAAGGGGCAAATGACTTAAGGAATATACTTCACATGGACGATAACAGTTATCTCCGGCTGTTTTTTACTGCTCATAATGATGCTCGAAAATATTTTATTTATGGTGTTCTTGACGAGCTAGAAAAAGCTGGCGTAGCCCTAATGGGTTATCAAGAGGTTCTAAAAGATACATCGGGAGATACACATGACCGAGTCTCCCGAAATGTCTCCTCTTCAATTGTTGATCAAGAAATGGTTTGGGTAAGAAAGCTCACGGAAATAATGGCAGAGTTAATCCTTTTCACAAAAACGAACACCCAAGATTACTATCAACATTATCTCTTGGTCAACCATGTGGACGATCTTAAGAAAGTTATTTCTGACACTAAAGAATTTTTCGCATCGGAAAATTTAAATCACAAACACCAAAGGGACGAAGCAATCCAAAAAATACAACAATTGGAAACGACGATAAATCTGGCATCCTGCTGGTATCTAAAAAATAAAAATGGAAACTCTAAGCATTCTGGAGCAAAAGGCCTTCTTGCATCATTCAAAGAAAAATTACAAGAAGCTTATCTAATTGCTTCGCCTACTCAAAAGTTAGCGCTTGGAACTACATATGGAAATACTTATGGAAAATCTAGCCAGAGTTTACACCCAAATGTAGTAAATCCAGATCCGGATATGGGAATCAAAAATATTGAAGTTGGCATTACTCAAATTGGCATATTGAGTGCGCACATATTAATACTTTGCAGAAAGCTCTTAAAAGATCGAAGAAAAAAAGGTCTCGTTGCGCAACTTACAAGAGTGTTCCGAAAAAATAAATATCCAGATCAATTATTAAAATCTAGAGTAAACCCTTCCATTAAGAAAGGTGATTTTGTAATTGCATATGGAGACATAGCAGAGGTAATAAAAATATACAAAAGTAAATATGGCTATCGTTCCTTCAAGGTAAAGTATCTTAGTACCCCTCCATTAGCTCATATACCGATTGATACTTTTCCAGCAATGTTTGTAAGAAAATTCCAAAACCGTGCTGTTATTACAGCTCAAGTAAGACAAAAGATCAAGGAGACAACTCCCGATATACAAATCAGCAATAAACAAGTTGCAGACTCTTTGAGAAAAACAATGGTAGATATGTGGGAAAAGTTTGGTTTTAAAGAAAGGTATTATGGGAGACCTGATTTAGCGGACAAAAAAATCGAGGATTACCTCAATCAGGTTAAGGCCAAAAAAGTAAAAGATAAATAATACGACTTCGGTCGCACTCTTAAATTAGGATAAGTCCGTTATTTTTCGAGGCTAAAATTGACATCAAGACTTTCAGAGTTTTAAAATATACATGGTCGTCGAAAGGCGTTAACCCCACGAATTTGTAGGATTGCCACTGACATAAGACCACTCAAAAGATAATTGGGTGGTTTTTTTATGGGCAAGATATCTTACAAACAACATTTAGCTAACATTCAAAACTCCAAATTAGGTGGAGTTAAAACTCCTGAAGGAAAAGAAGCTAGCAAATACAATTCCCTGAAGCATGGCATTTTAAAGCGACTTTTGTCGAATGAAGAAGAAAACGAAAAGGAAACAATTGAAGGGATTCTTTGGGAAGAATTTAATCCCCAAAATCTTATTGAACAGCTTCTTGTTGGCAATATTGCAAGTTCATGGATTAGACTCCAAAGAGCAATAAAGGCAGAAGAAGAAAAGATTAAATCAATTCTCAACCCTTCGGTATATGAAAATGTTTGGCCTAATCCACAAGAGTTAATTTTAGTAAAAAAAGGGTTCATTCCGACATTGCAAGACGGCGCAGTAAAAGAATTATCAGAGAACTATTCTCGCTACATCGCCCATTGCGAATATCAGTTTTACAAAGCAATTGAAACCTTAATTCATGTTAGAGGAAGTGCGACTCAAGTCGCAGATAAGGAGACCTAAATGGGTTCGTTTTGTAAAACAGACAATAAAATCATTACAATCGAGTTAGCTAGGAAAAGATTGGGCAAGAAAGCTGAAAACATGACCGATAAACAAATCGGAGAACTAGTAAATTTGTTAAGATTGATTTGCAACAAAACAATTGACTCTGTTGTAAATAAAAGCACATGAAACTAAAAGCTCTCATTTATTGTCGAGTATCTTCTCAAAGACAAGTTGTTGAAGGTCATGGCAACAGCAGTCAAGAACAAAGGTGTAGAAACAGAGCAAAGGAAAAGGGATATCCGGTGGAAATGGTTTTTCCTGATGATGGCGTTTCAGGTGGTTTATTTGAGCGACCCGCAATGAAGCAATTGATTGCTTATTTAGACGAACATCCCGCAGAAGATTATGTAATTATCTTCGATGACTTAGCTAGGTTCGCAAGAGATTTAGAAGTCCACCTTAAATTAAGAAAAGAACTTGTCGGAAGAGGTGCTAAATTGGAATGTCTTAACTTCAACTTTGAGGACTCTCCTGAAGGAATTTTTATCGAGAATGTTTTAGCTTCTAAAGCACAACTCGACAGGCAACAAAACAGACGACAAGTAATTCAAAAAATGAAAGCCAGACTGGAGGCAGGATACTGGCCTTTTTGTATGCCTTTGGGACTCATTAATGAACAAAAACATCCAATTCATGGGAAGATTTTAATCAGAAGAGAACCATACGCCACAATATACAAGGAAGGCATCGAACAATTTCGTGATGCAATGCTCCCATCAGTATTGGATTTCCAAAAGTTTGTAAACGAGAAGTATAAGGAGTCAGGAATAACTCACAGAATGTCATTTGAGTCAGCTAGGAGGACTTTGAGGGATATCTTATACGCAGGTTATATTGAATACCCCAAATGGAATGTCCCTCGCATGAAAGCGAAGCACGAAGGATTTATTTCGATTGAAACATTTGATATCGTCCAACAAAGACTCGCAGGAAGAGCAAAACCTTGGCACAGAAAAGATTACAATCTAGATTTTCCATTAAGACCTCTCGTCCTTTGTTCTAGCTGTAATACTCCCATGACTGGTAGTTATCATACTGGTAGAAGTGGGACAAGGAGACCTCATTATTATTGTCGGAGAAGCAAGAGGGAATGTCCCAACGGAAACAGGAATGTTCCAAAGAAGGTATTTGAAGAACAATTTACACAGCTTTTAGCAGGTGTAAAACCGGCAGACGAATTGGTAGACCTTACAAAAGATATCTTGCTCGAGACTTGGGAGACAAGAGAAAAGGACTACTTCATTCTTGAAAGCAAACTGAATAGTGAAAAGACTGAAATCGAGCAGAAAATAAAGAGCTACATGGAGAGGATTAGTAAGGCAACAGACGATGCTATCATTTCGTTATACGAGGAAGAGATTAAGAAACTAATTGAGCAAAAGAAACAACTAGAACTCCAAACTACTGGTAATCCATACAATGACATTTCATTTGGAACCGCTCTTGAGAAAGTCTTTGGAGTTATTAAAAACCCAATGGATATGTGGCTGGGCGATGATTATAACGATAAAAGAACAATTGTTTTTATGTATTTTGAGGAAAAATTAAGATACGATTACTTTTCAGGATTTGGAACCACCAGTTTAGCTTATCCCATCAACCTAATTACTCAAAAGCCTCCGGTAAAGGAGGCTAGTGTGGAGATGGGGAGTTTGATCTCCCGTCCAAAAATCACTTTCTAAAACATCTACAAGCGTAGCAAATTTTTTATTGTCGAATTATCCTGATCCAACTTGCAGGAAAGATAATTCCAAGATTTTCTTTTTCTGCCCTGAATTCAATCACTTTTCAAAGCCTATCTTAACTTTGTTAGTATCTAGACCTATCCGTTAAGAAAAGAAACAGTCTAAATAGCGGCTACTTAAGCAGCAAACGCATAAGAAGGACGGAGTCCTCCAGACGTGTTTCCATCAGCATTTATCATGCTAATGACGCGCTGAATTTTACCTTCAGCATGTATGTTTGGTCCTATTTTACGGCTGTGAACCATCGCCGGCTTGCAGTTTTAAAAGAGCAATTCCTGTCGATGCATTGCATCCCCAGATCCTTTTCAAAGTGACCCGTAAAGGCTTTCTAGACCTTGAAAAGAGTAGTGGTAGTATACCAGTTTTGAGGCCAAAAGTCCAGTTTTGAGGCTATTTAAGAGTATTCTTTTATCTCTATTTCAGCTTCTCTCTGAAGGTCTCTTTGCTTCAAGTCTTTTCTTCTATCCTGCTTCTTTTTCCCTTTCGCAAGCCCAATTTCTACCTTAACAAGCCCGTTTTTGTCATACAGAGAGATTCCCACAAGTGCATGTTTACCCTCTGCTAGCCTTGTCTTGAGCCTCAAAAGCTCTTTCTTATGAAGAAGCAGTTTTCGAGTGCGGGTTTCCTGATATCCTTCAGTTCTCGCAAATTGGTATGGAAAAATTCTAGCATTAATAAGATAGGCTTCTGACCCTAAAATTTTCACATAAGAACCAGTGAGATCTGCGTGTCCGCCTTTAACAGCTTTTACTTCTTGACCTTGTAACACAATTCCAGCCTCAATTTTCTCCTCCACGCTAAACTGCGTAGGCGCCTGTTTATTAAATATTTTCATGTTTGTATTATATCTCATTAAAACTGTCACTTGCGAGCACGCGTAAATAAACTTGAACGAATGAGTCAGGGGGATCCCCGGCAAGACTTTGGCCGGGAGGGGGTGACATCACGCGACGAATGAGTGAATGTTTTAGCGAGCGCAGCACCGTGACAGGAGTTTTTGTTTTACTTTTGTCGGAACGAGAGTGAATAAATGATTATATCTCCCTCGCAAAAGTTACCCCATAAACCTTTTTGGCGCCGTTTCGTTTTAAGACTTTTGCACATTCCCGTAATGTTGCACATGACGTTGAGAGATCATCTATTAAAATCACTGTTTTATTATTTATCTGTTTTTGGAAAAATTTATTTATTTCAAAAACTCCCAAAATATTCTTAAATCTTTCTTCTTTATCTAATGTAAATTGAGGTTTTGTATTTTTGGTTCTTTGTAAAATTTTCTCATTTATTTCCAATTTCATCTGTTCTGACAAAAACCTTCCCAGAAGCTCCGCCTGATTATAGCCTCGTTTTTTCTGTTTTTGGGAGTATAGGGGCACTACCGTTACTATAGGATGGGAGTGGAGCACCTTAACAAAAAGTTCATTTTGAGATACCATTTCGGCAAAAATTGCCCCAGTAACACTTAACAAATCAGAAAGATATGGATTAAATTTGAACGAGTGAATAAGCCGTCTTACTACACCTTTGTACACTACCCCAGCTATCAGTCCATCTAGACAGTACGCGCTAATGCAACCTGGATGCGTTTCCCCGGTTATAGAGCGCTTCAGACATACTGGGCAGACATGTTCCTGAAATAATTCAATACAGGAAAAACAATTATCACAGATATATGATCCAATTTTCCTACAATTTACGCATCTTTTTGGAAAAATAAGGTCTAGAATTTGCTTAAGCATATATTTATTCTAGCTTTATTTAACATACATCACTACTCTCTTCTTCCATGCCTAAATTATAGGCTTACTCTTTTCTACTTATAAATAATTATCCACAATTTACAATATTTACTATGAGTTATTAACACTATTTTGAGTTTATTTTTTGTGTTTTTCTCACACTGCTCTGTTGGTTTTTGGAGCGCTTACTGAATTAGAAGGTCTCCATGAGCAAATCGGACATTTACTTAGGATTTCTTTTTGAATAAGAATTACTTCTTGATCAGTTGGTTCCCAACCACACCCTTTGCATTTGATTTTAAAACAAACCTCACATTTTTCTTCCATAATTTATGCTGCTTTTTTAGCGGTTTGCGCTGGTTTTTTCTGAATTGAAGTCACCTTTCCTTCTGATTTTTCTTGCGATGTAATTTTAACAGGCTCACACGCAATAGTTTTACTTTGACAAAGCGTAGCCCCGCATTTAGGCAAAAGCTGCCCCGGCATTCTTTTATTCACCCTTCCGCAATCGGGACATACTACCTCAGAGGAACCATGCGAATCCTGTCCCAAAACTCCAGCTCTTGGCGCACCTGCTGAGTCCACTTTTATTCCTCCCCCAGCACATCCTGGAAGCTTCTGCATTTCCTGAAGAATAGCGCGCGGATCAAAAGGAAGACTTTCAGGCTTGTGCACTGTGTGCATACCTCCTTCAACTAAAATTTGCTCAGCAGATCCTCCTCGTGTTTCGTGCATAAGTTTTAAGATGGTATGCCCCAATGCTATTTGTAAATCCTGACTCACGTCATCATCAAGAAAACCTAATCTCCACTTCGTAAAATCAGCAAACTTCTGTGACAGCTTTTTTGTGACTTCGTCAAGTTTTTCAAGACTTTCAGGGTTTTGAAGCATAAAAAACATCTCATCAAATGTCCGAGCCCTACCAAGACTATCTATATAAGCGGTATTTCCCAACATATGCTTCATTACTTTTGCTATAGATTTAGCGTTTATATTATCTTTTGGACTAAATTCTAGAACATTTCCTGCTACCTGTTTTATCCTCACTTTTTCAGATAAATGAGCTGTTTCCGGCTTTTCTTGTCCCTTTAATCTTGCTACAAACTCTTCACTTTGAGATAAACTCATGTGCGCTTTTAAGGTCACTGCAGTTAGGGAACCATCTCTATTTACCGTAATAATGTATGTCTGAGAATCAGGATAATTTACTTCTTGAGAAACACCATTTGCCACATCGTCCCGATTAAGTTGCTCCAACTCTCCCCCTTTTGCCTGGTAGTTACTCCACCCCTCCCCGCTGTGAAACATAAAAGTTGTTCCCGGTTTTGCACTGGAAAGACCTTTCGCAATTTTTTTAACAGACTCTTTTACTACCCCTTCTCTTTCAATCTCGTCAGTTGAGTCTTCCCATAATTTTTCTCCATAAAGTTTTCCCACAACCTTCTTTTCTCCATCCCTCTGGACTAACGCTAAAGGAATTGCAAATACAGGAGCTTCTCTCAGGTATTCCACGTTAAATCCATTTGTATCTTGTTCTATTTGAGATATGGAGTCAGATAGAGGAATGCCTTTTTTGTAATTGTCTACTAAAAGCCTTACCTGACCCGCTACATGAAACCCCGTTCCCTCTAAATTGTAGATTCTTTGCTCTTCTTTTCCTTTTGCCTTAATGCGCATCACTTCTCTTGCAAGCTCTGGCGCTTCTTTGTTTAACTCAGCAGAAACGGGCTGAAGATTTCTTTGATACACCCCCTCATTTCCTTTAGTTACCTGGAGCCGTGGATGGTATGCCTCTAAGCTTGCCATATTATCTCTCCCAAATGCTTTCTTTTTTTCCTTCTAAGAAGTTGGAGTATCTGGCAAACGCAAATAACACATCTGAAAGCCTATTGATGTACTGAATAACTTCTGGTGCTACTTTTTGTTTTCTATGAAGCTTGATAATTAAACGCTCTAATCTTCTTGCAAGCGTTCTTGCTACGTGAAGTGTTGCCCCTCTTGTTCCTCCTCCGGGAAGTATAAAACTATTAAAGATAGGCATTTCTTTCATCACAAAATCTATAGATTTTTCAAATGTTTTTAATTTCTCAGAAAAATCTATATCTGAAACAGTATCTGGAAGATCTGCAAAGTAAGACCCTATGTAAAAAAGTGTGCTCTGAACGTCAAATAAAGTTTGAGTAATTATCTTATCCTTTTTTAGATTTTTGTTTTTATAAGAAAGAACTAAACCTATCACAGAATTTAACTCATCTAAGGTTCCGTACGTTTCAACACGTAAATCATCCTTATAAACTCTTTTTCCTGAAAAAAGTGACGTCTTTCCCTTATCTCCTGTTTTTGTATATATAGGCATTAAAAAACCTCCTTTTTCCCGGGAGGTTTAGCGTGTTTTTGGCACAAAAAAATCCTGCTCGGGAAATAATTAACGAAGTTTTCTGGGTTTACAGTTGCGGCACACCCCAAGAATTACACTTGGTTTACCTTTCGTTAATCTTAGAAACTTACATACAATTGCTTAACATTCTGCATGGCCGCAATTGCTTCTCTCTGCTCATGTAACTGTGTCCGCTGAATTAGCATTCAGCGTGGCCACAGTTATAGCATTTAGAACACCCTTCTTCATGAACAAATGAGGCTACTCCACACTCCGGACATACATCTGCGTGAGAGTTTGTCTCTGCGGCTTCTAGCGGAAGCTGCTCTAACATTTGAGGCCTCGTCTCTCCTACCGCTTCAACTACATGCTGGATAACTTCTGTTGGCACTACATCTGCTTTAATAGGGGTCATTCCATTTGCAGTATGGCCATTCCCGTTTCCATTCCCGTTCACAACAGCTGCATGTCCATTCCCGTTAGTAGTAGTTGCATCTGCCGCAGCAGGCGTATGGGTTGGTGCATCTACAACTTTTCCGTTTACTTTAAAGTTAAACTCTTCAGCAAGAACTTTTGCTAAAGCGTCTGGAACAGATCTAACTCTGTTAGGACCAAATCCTACAGAACGCATTCCGCCAATTCCTGAAAGCTGAGCAACAACCTGTCTAATGCGCTCCCTGGACTCAACCGGACTTTGAATTCTAAGAACCAAAGATATAATTCTTCCTAATGCATCTGCCATTGCTGCAACATCTGAACCAGATTTTCCTATTGTTATAAACATCTCAAAGGGCTGATTATTGTCATCACTATTTAGAGTAACAAACGCATCTCCTAATGGAGTCTGGGTTTTATAGGTTAATCCGCGCATTACCATAGGACGGCGGCTTATAACAGGAGCGCGTTTTACCTCTGTTACCTCTTCTTTCTTCTCCTCTTTTTTCTCTTCTCTTTGCAGTACTCCCTGGCGGGATCCATCTCTCATATAGGTAATTCCTTTCATTCCCAGATCATATGCAGCCATATACAGAGTTTTTACGTCATCTACGGTATGATTATTTGGTGCATTCACTGTTTTTGAGATAGAAGAATCTATGTATTCCTGTGCAACCGCCTGAACTTTTGCGTGATCCATGGGAGCTAAATCATTTGCGGAAACAAAGTACTCCGGACGTTCTTCTCCCGGATGATCCTTTCTCCATGCGTCATAGAGGGGATGATATAATTTATCTACTCCTAATTTACTCTTTCTAATAAATTCAAACTCATATACTGGCTCTATTCCGGATGTTACTCCTGCAAGAAGAGATGTGGTACCGGTAGGTGCTATGGTAAGTAAGACTGCATTTCTTATACCGTATTTTTCAATTCTGTCTCTTATTGCTTTTGGAAGAGCTTTAATGTGATGTCCTTGAAGATATTTTTCTTTTTCAAATTTAGGAAATGCGCCTTTTTCGCGTGCTATCTCCGTTGAGGAAATATACGCACTATCTCTTAAAACTTTAAAGATTTTCTCAATTACTGGAAGGGATTCAGGGGAACCATATCTTAACTTCATCATAATGAGTGCGTCCCCTAATCCCATTATTCCTAAGCCTGTTCTTCTAATATCCTTTGCGCATTTTTCATTCTCATCTAAGAAATAGTATGTCTGATCTATCACGTCATCCAGAAATCTCATGGCTACTTTTACATCTTCCCCAAATGAATCATAATCAAACTTTCCATTTTTAACGTATGCAACTAAGTTCATTGCTCCTAAATTACATACTGCCCATGGGGAAAGCGGCTGCTCTCCGCAAGGATTTGTAGCAACTAATTTCTCAAAGTACCATGTGTTTGAGTATTTATTAGAACGCTCTAAGAAGTGCAGTCCCGGTTCAGCAGATCTCCATGCTGCAGTGCAAATTAGATCCCAGAGATATGAAGCCTTAATGGTTTTGTATACTTTTACCTTTCCGCCATTTTTCTTCCAACCGTCTAGATCCCCATCCCATTTTTCGTCATACATAGGGTCGTCTAGGTCTGGATAAGAAAGTTCCCAGTCCGCATCTTTTTTCACTGCATCCATAAACGCATCAGAAACACAGACTGAAAGGTTAGCGCCGTTAATTCTGGTTAAATCCTGTTTTACCGTAATAAATTCCTCAATGTCCGGATGCCAGTCATGAAGCATTAACATTAATGCGCCGCGTCTTGACCCGCCTTGCTGTACTATGTCTTTTGTTGCTAAAGAATACAATTCTGCCCAGTTAATAGGGCCTGAGGAAAATCCATTTACTTTTTTAACTCTGGAACCTCTGGGTCTTAACGAAGAAAGATTTAACCCTACTCCTCCGCCTCTGGCCATAATCTCTATCATAGACTTGAGGTTTTCTAAAATTCCGTCTCTGGAATCTTTAGGAGAAGGAATAACAAAGCAATTATAATAAGTAACGTCATATCCGGTTCCAGCACCTGCAAAAATACGTCCTCCCGGAAGAAATTTAAAATCCTTCATGACGTCATAAAATTTTTTCCTCCACTCTGCCCTTTTTTCCTTAGGTTCTGCCTCAGAAATTCCACGGGCTACTCTTTTCCACATTTCTTCCGGGGTTTGTTCTAACGGTGCCCCATCTTTATCTTTTAAAGAATACCTATCTAAAAATACTTTTAATGATAAGCCTTGTAATTGTGTCATGTTTTTTCTACTTTACTAATTTCTCTAATTCTTTTTGAAAATCTTCAAGGTCTAAAAATTGTTTAAATACGCTTGAAAATCTAATGTATGCTACTTTATCTATCTTTTTAAGTCTTGCTGCAACCAAACTCCCTATCTTTTTACTTTCTATTTCTACGCTATCTCCGGATCTTAACTCTCTTTCTATCTCATCTACTATCCTCTCGATATCTTCCAATGATACCGCCGTTTTTTGTGTTGCCTGAAAGATCCCTTTGTGCAACTTGCTTCTGTCAAACTGCTCCCTGTTCCCGTTTTTCTTTTTTACTAATAATGTAATGTTTTCTATTCTCTCGTATGTTGTGAAACGTTTCTGGCAAGAAGAACATGTTCTTCTACGTCTGATATTGCCTCCGTCTTCTGATACTCTTGTTTCTACAACCTCTGTTTCTGTGCTTGTGCAGTATGGACAACGCATATTCCTACCTATTTTCTTATAAAATGTGCCTTTCTAAGCTATGCACTAGATTTAGTGCCATAGACTATGGTAAGACACTAGATTTACACTGTCAACAGGTAACTTCTGTATCAAAATGTACCATCTTATTTTTTAGCCTCAAGTTTTTTAGTAAGAAAAAATCAGTGAAAAAATTAAAGATTCAAGGGTACATTTTCTACACATTTTTTCTTTTAAGACTCTTGTTTAAAGAAAAACTGCAGCAAGAAGTATAAAAAAATAAAGAGACAAAGATAACTTTAGGCTATAATTTTACTTCTACGAAGAATTAGTTAAGGTTTCGTTTTTTAACGGCTGAAAACAGAATAACCATTCTAAAAAACTTACGGTTTTATTTTTTTGACTTTATAAGCGTAGTTATTTCTTTTAATCTTTTAATCTCTTCTTGTAATTTTGATCCATTTTTTTTATCAACTTGAGTCATGACTTTTTTCATGATCTCTTCGTGTTTTTGCATGGAGACAGAAGCCTTAGAAAGAGTATCTACTCCGTTTTGTCCTGCTTCTTTTGCTTGAGACACGGCCATATGCATATAGTTATTGCTTTTTGAAATGTATAAGACCCCCATGTCATCTTTATCTTTCTGAATAAGATAGTATCCGGTATTTAGTCTTTTATCAGATGAGAGTAAAAAATACTCTGCTTTTTTTTGAGGAGATGAGATTAGCATTTCTATGATCTTGTCTCTTGCTGACTTTAAAAAATACAAGGGATTATCCGGAAGAAGCCCTGGATATGGAAGTGTGTAGTCAACAGTTTCCTCTTTTTTCATAGCAGAGGATGAGGATGTATCAGCTTGAGCAAAAACTGTCTTTGCAAAAGAAAAAGAAACGAGCAGAATAAAAATGAAGATAATTATTCGTCTTATCATGAAGTTTCCCCATCATACTCTTTCATAATGGGAAAAGTCAAGCAAGCTGGAAGTTAAAAATATTGCAAACAGAATAATTATAAGTATATACTTTAAGTACTGCCTATGTCATTGCGGTTAAGATTAAAATTTATTGCAGGGTTTTTACTTCTCTACCTTATTATAATAACGCTGGAACCGTCCTATGCACAGGCTCCCAATGTTTCCCCAAAGACAGCAGCTCAGCAACAGAATTCTGAGATGATCTACGGAAACGTAGAACAGAATGTTCCAAAAAATCTCCACACGCTTTCTCAGAGTGTTTTTATAGAAACTCTCTCGAGTGTGGTATGTGCATTATCAGGACACGATCCTCTAAACCCTAAGGAACAATGTCTCACGTTTAACCCTCAGACCGGAAAAATTGCATATGCAACATCAAATGGAGGCGTTGGAAAATTTATTGGAGGAATGATTGCAGGAACTTCAGCCATTCCAATTTCTGGAACAGATTATGTTACTTATTCTATTAATAATTTTGGATTAACTAAACATGCATACGCAGCAGATCAAAAAGGAGGAGGGTCTGGCTACAGCAGGCTTGGTCCGCTCATCCCTGTTTGGGTCAAATTTAGAGACCTCGCTTACCTTTTCTTTGTACTAGCGTTTACTGTCGTAGGTCTTGCCATTATGTTTAGGGTTAAAATTGACGCAAGAACAGTCATGACCATACAGAACCAAATTCCTAAAATTGTTATCGCGCTTATCTTAGTCACCTTCTCGTATGCTATTGCAGGATTTTTAATAGATATTATGTATGTAGTCACCTATTTTATTATATACACTTTCTCAAGTCTAACCTCTACTCATGTAAATATAGACAATAGTGTTTTTGGGGTATTCAATAAAGTATTTAATGGTTCGTTTAACGTAACAGTATTAGATCCAGTAGTTATACCTAACAAAGTTAACTATTCAGTGGGAGGTTCTGGAATTTTAAATCTTACGTATTCAGTCTCTCAGGGTATAAGTAGCGTACTCTCAACACTCTCTTCAGATTTTATTGACTCAACCATAGGGCACTGGTTTCAAATTCTTTTTACTCCTTTTGGAGTACTAGATATTGCGTGTAATGGCTTTGGCTGGGTTACAAATAAAATTTCCTTTGGTTTGTTTGATAAACCGTCATGTGATTTTGCAACTGAATTCTTTAAGCAAACGGTGGGATTAATTTTTGGCGTACTTGCGTTTCTCGTAGTTTTGGTCGCAATTTTCTACACGCTCTTCAGGGTTTGGTTTACATTGGTAAAGTCTTTTGCTTACGTATTGGTGGACTCCATGGTAGGGCCGTTGTGGATTGCCGCTGGAGTTTTTCCAGGAAGTAAACTTGGATTTACCTCATGGGTCAGACATCTCATGGGGCACCTATCCGTATTCCCTGCAACTTTTGCCGTACTTTTTTTAGGGAAAACCATGATGGATGCCGTTTCAGGAAGTCAGCAGCAATTATTTTCTCCGCCCCTAGTTGGGGGTGCAATTGGAGGAAATCCGGCAATCGCAGGTTTTATTGGATTCGGATTTATCATCTCTCTTCCCACCATTCTTGACAGAACCAGAAAAGCTGTTGGCGCTATGGATTTTGGACTCGTAGATATTAAAAAGGCTACAGGCGTTGGTATTGGAACAATTAGGGGCGGTGTAAGTACGGCAACCACTGCTTATACACCAGGTCACAACATAACTGAAGCTCCAGGCCTTTGGAGAACTCTTGGCAAAAAGATTTAAAAATTTTACCTAGGCAGCCTTAAGACTTCCCGCCGGTTTAATTGCTCCAAAAACCATTTCTCCTACAATTACCGGAGCTGCATTCATTAAAACTGATATTAAAATGTCAATAAATGTAAAGTGTTTATATTTTCTTAATTCCTCTACGTGATGGTGGCCAACCACCCCGGCGCTGTGTAGAGCGTGTGCAAATGTATACAGTTCTTTTTTGCTAAGAGAAGGCGCGTGTGTACCTGCATATTTTTGCAATATAGACGTTGGCTTATTTGAGAACTCTTTTACCTCTTGGATTAATCCAATCTGGTCAATCCCGCTACTGGTTTCTGCCATTTCTACATATGCGAGAATAAAAGGCATGACAGCCTTAAACGCAAATGTATCTCCATTAGGGCCTTCTATTCCTCTTTCTATTTCTTTCAAGTGCTTCTCAATAACATCTTCTGGTTTCAGTCCTCCTAAGTTGTCAAGCATACCAATAGCTGCGGACCCTGCCTTATTGTAGCTTCCTATATCCCCCATTCTTCTTTTAAAATACTGCGCACCAGTCTTTGCCCACGTAAAGTCTTCATATGGCATATCATTTAAGAACAACATGTAAGGAAATACAACATCTGCAAGATCTTCTGATATTGCCTTTCCAGCATTCTTAATGCTATCTACCATGTGCTGCTCGTCCGCAGTCAAACTGATATCTGCGGTTAATTCGAAATTGGGATTATTTTGTTTTTTAAGAGTATGTTCTTGACGTAATTCAAGTTTATTCTTCAAGGCTTGCCATCTTGGATTATTAAGATAAAACCCTTCTTTGGATGGATCTGAAACGCCTGCTTCTGCATCAGTTATCCATCCATTATGCTTCAATAAATTCTTAAGTGAATGATGAGATTCGTGGTCTTTAATCTCTCCATGACCCTTTTCTTCTAGGTTTGTTAAGAGATTTATCATCATGAGTGGATTTTTTTCTGCCACCCGATTCCATAGTTCTTGACGCGCTTTATAACCCTCAGGCCCGGACAAAAATCCTTCTAGACCATCGTTTCCCTGACCTAGTCTTAAAAGCATGCCAAACCCTATATTGAGAGCACCGTTTTCTCCAATAAGCGGCTTTAAGGCTGCCACTATTGCATTTTGTTTATCCTCAAGAGATAAACTAGAATCACCCCTTATTTCTCCTATATAGTTTTGTAAACCAAGAACTTCTTTTGGTTTATCACCATGACCGTATGTAAATTTTTTATCAACCATGTATTTTTTAAGATCAGTAGCTTCTCCATCCATGTCAAGTCGTATTGCTGACATGGCAGCAGTTGTCATTCTCCAGGAAGAAAATACACCAGAAATTCCCATCATAGACATATACTCCAGGTCTTCAACTTTTGCTCCCCCTATCTGAGACAGTCTATTTTTCCCTAAGTGTCTTCCATCTTTATCCATAAGTTCTTGATGGACTTTCTTAACTCTTTTTAGATAATCTTGTCCTCCTCTTTCATTACCGATCGTAAAGCGTTCTCCTGTCAATCTCAGGGGATCCAAAAACCTAGTTACATTTTCTTGTGGCCATGATGCAAATTTAAATCCTCCTTCTTGAAGCTGACTTAATGATATAAGCTCTGCGCCTCTAAATGTGATGTTGAAAAACACATACCCCACGTTAAGGGCACGGTCTAGTTCCCACGTTTCCAGTTTTCTTCTTTCGTCTATTGTTCCCTCCCTATCATCAAAATAGCTACTTACTAAAAGTCCGGCATCGTTAAGTCTTAGCGCTGCATCCCTTGCCATTTGCTTTGCTTCCTGTATATTCTCTGAAGTTATACGCTTGTCTCTTGCTATAATTGACCAGAATTTCTCATCATAAATACGCGCCACCTCTCCTACTCCGGGAATTTTCTGCATAGTTTCAAACTGATCATGATTCATTTCTTCTGCAATTCTTGAAAAGTTCTCTAAGTTTCCGGTCCATAATCCTCTATTCATTTCCCAGAAATTTCTAGAAGTAGTACGCATTGCTTTATACCACTGATATATCTCTCTGTCTTTTTTGTACTTTTCCTCTTTTCCCCTCCTAGACAACATTGCAAGAAGTTCGTCTAAATTTCCTGATGCATATAGGTTTAACTCGTAATGTCCTTGTTCGGTTTTATCTTCAAAGGGCTTAAAGAGAATCTCATTGATGAGAAGCTCTCTAGTCTCTCTAAACTTTAATGCCATCTCCATAACTACTTGATCAAACCTTGCAGCTTCTACCGAAGGAGCATTTTCTATTGCGGTAGTTATGTTTTTAACAAGTTCTTGGCGTCTTAGTCTAAACTGCTCTTTTCTTGGAGAATCCGGAATATCTTCCCCAATCCTGTCTAGTTCTATTTCTTCAGCAAATTCCTGCTCAAATATCGCTGACTGTCTATAAAGTTCATTTCTTCTTTTACTTCTGGGGTCTTCGTCTCTTTTCATAAGAGCCAACTCTTGCTGTTTAAGATTGTCCAAAGCTTCTAGCGCAGAGTCGTACTGTTCCTGGGGAAAATCCGCCGCTCCTATCCTGTCTGTCAATTCCTTAATAGTGCTTCCTAGTCTTGAAAGTGTGTGCTCAGCATTATCTCCTATAAGTCTTTCTGCAATATCGTGGTTAAAAACATCTAGTGTTCGTTTAAATTGTGTATCGGTAACTTCTCCAAACCCTACTTGATGCACCAACCCGTGTCTCTCCTGTCCCTCTGCTTCCCTTCTGTCAGTTTGAAAACTCTCTCCGTTTCGTGTTATTTGTTCACTTCTTTCATCCCCATAATCTTCCCACTCTACGCCTTCTGGCACGAACCCTACAGAACGCATAAACTGCCTCTGACTTGGGGTAAGCGGGATATTATTCGCCTGAGACTCCTCAAATAACGCTCTTGCTGCTTCTCTTCCTGCTTGAGGACCTAGCAAGCCTGCAAGAGTTTCCGGAGCTCTACCCTCTCTTCTTCCACCCTGACCTCCCCTTCTGGGAACTCTTAGGTTTTCTTGTGATCCTTCATTAGGCGGCTGTGGTTCAGGCATAGAAAAACTTCCCCTGTTTAGTAAGGGAGCTTCATTTAGTCTAAAAGATACACTCGTTCCTGTCAATTCTCTACCTGTGCGTGATATCTCATTCATATACGCACATTTTAGCCTCAAAACCTCTTTTTAACTTGATATCAACCTTATAAACGCCTTACAATAGGTACACATGAATCCTGCTTCAGACCATACACATTTTGAATCTTTATATCCTGAGGCTACCCGAGAAAAAGAAGTGTCTGAGCTCATTTCCTACGTAAAAAAAGGGTCCTCTGTTCAAGTCCTAGCGCTTCCCGGAGTGGGAAAAAGTAACTTTCTACGACTTCTTGCCTACAATAACGCTGTGCGCCTGAAACACCTTGGGGAGAACTACAAATGGTTTCACTTTGTGTACATGGATCTTTCAGAGGTGCAGGAAAGAAGTCTCCTAGACATATTAAAATTCATCATTATCTCTATTTCTTATTCTCTCTCAGAACGCAAAATGGATAAAGAAGCTGAAACTGTAAATACGTTTTTAAAAGAAGCACTCTCATTCCAGGATGAGCTCATCCTTTCTCAAGCACTTAAAAAAACCATAGACTTTTTATGTGTGGAGAAAGAGTTGACGGTAATTTTTTTGTTTGATAGATTTGACACGTATGTCCCGCACGTAATTTCTCAATTTTTTCTGGATTTAAAAATCTTAAGAAACAGAGCAAAATACAGATTTTCCTGTGTATTTGCATTAAATAGACCGCTTGAGGACATTCTGGAACCTGCAGTTATTTCTGAATATTATGAATTTATTGCAGGAAATACTGTATTTCTTGCTCTTTCTGATTCTTATGCAAATGATTTTAGAATCTCTTATTTAGAAAAGGTTTCTGGAAAAAAGGTCTCTGAAGAAAAAAAACATGAAATTTTAGACATAACCGGAGGACACGGAAAACTGTTAAGGGCGTCTTTTGAAAACATACTTTCAGAAGAAGTGTTCCCAAAAGATTTATCTTCATTTCTTCTTTCCAAAAGTGCCATAAAAGCGTCCCTTTTTGAAATTTGGGACGCACTTCTACCCCAGGAACAGCAAGACTTATTTAAAGAAAACTCTTCTGAAGAATATTTAGAAAAAGTTGGGCTCACAAAAAACGGAAAAATTCAGATTCCACTACTGGAAAAAAGGCTGCCTGACTTTCCTAAACCTTCCGGAGAAAAAATTATCTATGATCCACAAACAAATGAGATTTCCCAGGGAAAAGACAAATTAACCAACAAACTTTCTTCTTCTGAATTTAAGCTCTTGAGATTTTTAATTCAAAATAAAGGACGCGTATGCGAGAAGGATGAAATTATTTCCTCCGTCTGGACAGATTCACAAACCAGAGAAGGCGTAACTGATCAGGCGCTTGATCAAATTATCTATCGGGTAAGAAAAAAAATTGAGGAAGATCCTAACAACCCTACACATATCACCACAGTAAAAGGCCGCGGATATTTGTTTACCGAGTAAATTCTCTTCCACCTTTACTATGTCTTGCTTAACACAAGCTACGATAGACGGGGAAAACTAACTTTGCTTGACACAAATGTTAACAAACCCATATGATTAATCTATGCGGAAATTTCTTTTCTTTGCTTTCATATGTTTTATCTTTATCTTAATCTTACTCCCCACTGTTGGCGTTAATAGAACTTTTGCATTTTTCCCTCTTAACGTTCCAAGTACAGGCAGCATGTGCCCAGATAATGGATACTTTCTTTTTGACTCTGGACTTCTTGAGCCGGGAGAAAAAAACGGTAGTACTATTTGTGCAAATAATTGTGACCGGGCATTCGTAGATCAAGCAAACGCCGCATACAAAGCGGCATCAAAAAGCAAGCAAAAACTCATGGACAATGCAAGCGGCGCAAATAGAACGAGCGAATCTTCCTGTAGGAATGCGCTAAAAAAACTCTACCCAGACGATAAAAACAATAAACCGGTTGATTGCGTACAGGAAGGAGATACTACTCATTTTGCAAATTCAAAAGAGTATTGCGTAGTTGATGAAAGCGTCTTCAGAGTAAACCTCTCTTTTAAAGACCTTAAAGATCTTTCTTCTAATAAGGCAGGCTTAAAATATTATATGTGCGCAAAAAACAGCCTGAATGATTGCAAAGGAGACGAGTGGGTAACGGTTAGTAACCCTGAAAACGGGGTCTATACTGTTTGCGGAGACAGAAATAAAGGGTTAAAAGGAAAAATACATGGAGACGAAGATGAATGTAATGATGATGGTTCTGACTGGTTTTGGCCTGAGACCACCTACAGAATGTATCTTGCCATCGGAAAAAGCGATTTAAAAGACAAGGACATTTTACAAAATAATGTAGTAAGAATTGCGTCTTTTTATGTAGGACACTTTTATCCGGATATTACTGCGCCCACTTCAACACTCATCGTAGGTCCCATCCCTCCAGGACAGTGGGATGATCTCTACGTAGACAATACCAGAAAGACTGCTGAAATTACTCTAACCATGCAGGGAAGAAATGAAAAAGGAAGAAATGACGCAGACAGATATAACGACTACTTTGTGAAGGTTTTTAGCACAGAAAGTGACTATAGAACTACTACGAGCCAGTGTATTTTTATCAAAGGTCCTAATACAACTCCGCAAACAATTAAAGTTACCCTTCCTCAAACATGGACACCCGATGATCCACACATCCTGCCAGTTGACCTTTCTCCTGGGAGCTATGTATTACGCATTAAGGATGGAACCGATGGAAATTTTGACGCAAACAACCCTACGTGTCATGAAGGTGACTTTACCTATTATGACATTCCGTTTAGAATTGGACAGGGTCATATTTCGTGTAAGGATGGGAAAGGCACAAATTGTATAGACAGAGGAGATTTTGGCTCACCTATAAAAGATCCTTTTGGGAAAGAGAAGTATAAACCAGTAAAAATGATTACCCCGGAGCCTATTTGTAAACCAGATCCTGATACAGGCCTCTGCAGCTCTATTCCTACAGCCTTAGGCTTTTCTATACATACAAAACCTAATGAGTTTATAAGTGACTTGTTCTCAATCGCGTTAAGCCTAGGAGGAATTGCATCTTTTGCATTTTTCATACGGGCAGGATACACTATTCTAACGTCAGCTGGAAATAAAGAAAAAATAGGACAAGCACGCGAACAAATAACAGCTGCTATAACCGGGCTTATCTTCTTAATTTTAAGTATAACTATACTAGAATTTATAGGAATAAATGTACTGCACATTCCCGGCTTTGGAAGATAACATATGAAATATTTATCTCTTAGTATACCTGGATATGGGGGGATTACTCCGCCTCCCAACATACCTGCAGGAGCAGACGCCCCTGCAAACACCATAAAAACCTTTATTAGTCTTTTTCTGGTTGCGGGAGTAGTTTTTGCGGTAATTTTTGCAACATACGGAGGAATCTTATGGATTACTTCTCAAGGAGATAAAAGTAAACTTGACCGCGCCAGAAGAACTATTGTCTTTTCAGTAGTGGGAATTATTGTTATGATTCTTGCCTTTACCATAGTTCAAACCATAGGATATCTTTTAGGGTCTGAGTATCTCAGTAATCTTGGAAAATACTAAGTTTTCGTCATCTTGACAAGTCAATAAATCCATGCTCTAATATAATTATTCATGAAAATTACAAAAAATGCTCTTCTAGCTACTTCAGTATCTACAGGCATGCTTCTTCTTTCTTCCGGAATGGCATTTGCAGATGTTCCTACAATTGCAATAGCAGCGCCTAACTCTATTGGAGGGGTTAATACAGACATAAACAGCCTCATTGCGTTTATTATTAATGCAATTATTGTTGTAGGAATTGTTTTATCTCTTATTTTCCTTCTCTACGGAGGTGTAAGATGGATTCTGTCAGGCGGAGATAAAGGAAAAGTTGATTCAGCACGTTCTACAATTGTCGCGGCCATTGTAGGGCTTATTATAGTTATTCTTGCATACATAATTATCAATGCTGTTCTTCAGGTCTTAACCGGAAAGAGTCTTAACGGAGGATTTAGTATCCCTTCACTTAATCAGAAACCCACATAAACCTTATCGCCACTTGAATTACTCTTTCTTTTCTGTGTACACTTTAATAAATGAATCTATTAACTAATGATTGGAGCGCCTGTTATGATGGAGGAGTAATAGATACAAATACTGCACCTAAACTTTCTTGTGTTTGGATAGTGCTACAGAATGTTATCAACGCAGCATTAATTCTTGCGGGAGTAGTTGCGGTATTTTTAATTATCTGGTCAGGGTTTCAGTATGTAACTTCTAATGGAGATAAAGAAAAGGTAGACTCTGCAAGAAAACGCTTAACCTATGCAATAATTGGACTCGTGTTTATTTTTTCCTCTTTTATGATCTTAAGATTTATCTCAACATTTACCGGAGTAGGAATTGAGCAACTAACTACTCCTGGAGCAGGTCTTACTCCTAATCCCTAGTGCGCTTTTTCTCCATGTTCTCCTCCAGATGAAATCATGCTCTTTGTTAACAAACCGCTTCCCACTATAAACCCTAAACCAGGACTCAGCATGGTTAAAAGAAGCCAGAGTGAGAACTTTTTATTTTTCTTTGTCAATTCTGCAATATTCTTAGGATCAAGTATGTTTTTTATTCCGGATTTTTTCTCAAAAAGCTTTAATTGCTCATCAACTGATTTATTCCATTCTCGTGCCTTTTTTAGAGCATCCACTCCCCATGTGGTTTGTAAAATTTGCTGAGCATTGTCTTTATTTACTAATCCTAACTCTAAAGCTTTTCCTAAAACTCTCTGAACAGCCTCCTCCTGCACCTGCTTAAATCCTTCTTTTTCCATGGCAGCCTTAATCTCATCATCTTTATATGCTCTTTTTGTTTCTGGATTAATAGCTCTTCTTGTTATAAATTTGCCTGGATTTGATGGGTCAGGGACCGTCTCAAGAAACAGCTGCTTCCCGAGCTCCTCTGGCCCACCTGCAAATAAGACATCCAGATCAGGCTTAACCTTAGCCTCATCGGGCTTTATCTCAGCATTCTTCCACTTCGCAACCTTATGATCTCGTGGAGAATCCCATCTAGTCTCAACGGATTTTAGAAGTGCAGCAAGTTGTTTATCCCCGGCAGCCTCAGCCTTTTCTATGGCTTTTTGAAGACGTGTTTGCTCTATGTTTTGTGCATGGGCTATCTCAGCCTTAACAAATTGCACTGCTTGTGCTCCCGCCATTTCTTGAAAACCCTTTACTCTTCCATTTACGGCATCTTTAAATTCTAACGTAGCCCTATCAAAATCCGCTTGAGTAGCAAATTTTTGCTCATTTAAACCAACTAGCTCATCTTTTAACTGCTCTATTCTTGCCGGAATCGTTTCCTCCACTTCCTTTTTCAAACTATCTCTCTCATGTCTTAAGTTATTTAATTCTTGTACCTGTGCGTCCCTCGGCTTAATCTCTAAGGTCTCTCGTTCTCTCATGGCAGTTTCTATCGCATCAATCTGCCTCTGTGCTATTGTTGCATCGCCTGTTTTTCCACTAGCAGAGGCTGCATCTCGTTGTGAACGTAACGCTGCAAGTCTTGTGTTGTCTTTATCTTGTGCCGCTTGAAGCACTGAGAGTTCACGATTTAACGTCCCCTCATTAGCCTCCAAATTCGCAATAGTATCTGCTTTTGTTGGCGGCCCACCTACTGCACCCCGAACAAACTCTGTGTTTAATTTATTGGTTTTCTCTGCAAGGCTTCCTGGAGTAGTCACGGATCCTTCTAGTTTTACTAATTCATCATTTGATTTCTGCCATTTTCTCTTAGCCTCGTCATAAGCTCTTTCTTTGGAAGCGATTGTGTCCCCTAGCTCTGAAGTACTCTCAGAAAGCGCTCCACTTAATGTATCTCTTAAGCTTTGAACAAATACAGGGTTTTCCAGTATCTTTGTTACAGCACCCCGTACATCTGCATTTCCCAAATCTATACTGTTTCCTGCTCCCACAAACGCCTCCAGTTGTTTTTTAATAACAGCATCTTTTACAAGATGGTCTAAGACTTTTTGCTCTATTCCTCCGGTAACTACCCCTGTTTCAACAAATTGCTTCAAACTGTCTACAGCAGTTTTTTCATCACTTTTCTGTGCCGCGTATGTAGTTGTATCTGCTGATCCGTCAGCTTTTTTAAACTGATAGTTTTCTTGAGACTTAGCAATCTTTGCTGGATCTATAGGCTCAGCTGTAGCCATGTCCTCAATAGCAACACGAGGCTCCTCCTTCACTTTTTCCTGAAGTCTCGCAACTTTTTTCTGAGCTTCAGTGCTTACCCTTGTAATTTTAACATCAGGGCGCAAAGTTGCTTCTGTTGCTCTTTGTCTTGCTTCTGTTGTTGGTGCTGTTGGCATATGTTTATTAATTTTGCGTTGCGCCTTTTACCATCTCGAGCGCTTCATCTATATTCCCATTCTGAATTAATCCTTCTACGTTTTCTACTACTTGTTTTTCAATTTTTTCCTCTACTTTCCCTTTTTCTTTTAATACTAAAGGTGCAAAAAATGGGTAACGCTCAGTTAAAACCTCAAGAAACAGTATTAGCTCTTCCTGATTTTCAATATTGTCAATTCTCTCAAGAACCATTTTGCCTATAGCTGTCGCATCTCCTTCTGTTATTGTACTCCCTTCAAGTGCTCCAATAACCATTTCTACTATGTCTTTTTCTGTCTGTTTCTTATGATCTTCCGCAAACGGCATATGGTAATAATCAATAAATCTTTTTGTTGATAAGATTACTTGGTTAAACATGATGCCATAATATCAACGTGTAGGGTTTTTATCTTGACATCAAAATCACCGCATCTTAACATGCGCCCAACAATCTAATCCTATCGTAAAAAAGAACACTGTGTCAAGGAAAGATGCAGTGTTTTCACGTTAGGCACATTTTCCTCACCTTTTGACCCACTTTGTAATCTTGAAGTACAAATTTTCACGTAATACTCTTAGTGATATGGAGAATCACCCGATTCCGCAGGATGTTACTGGTTTTAAATTTAGGCTTATAGGATCAATTACCGTTAAACAATTTTTATACCTGTTGGGAGCAGGGGTAGTTGCGCTTATTCTATATTTTTTGCCTATTCCTATAGTTATTAAAATTCCGTGCATGTTTTTACCGGCTGTTGTAGGCCTTGCGCTTGCTTTTATTCCAATCGACGGAAGGCCCATGGACAAAATGATTGCAAATTTTATAAGAACTATACCTTCAGAAAACCAGTACATATATCACAAAAAGGGGGTTGATATGCCGTATTTTTATTTCAACCCAAAGCCTCAGCACATAAAGCCTGCGGCAGCACAGCAACAACAAGTATCCTCAGCAGCTTCTGATAAAGCGCTTTTATTTAGCAAACTTTCTAGAACATATTTTAAACCTGACGATGACGAACAAAAAGGCATAGCTTCTCTTTCAGATTTATTTAAAAATCCGGATTCCCCCATTCCAACCCAGACAAAAGTTGTAAACGCGGACGCAATTCCCCCTGAAGAAAACCCTCTTACAGCCCCTGCCCCCGTCATCCAACCACCACACGTTGATATAGACGCAAAACCACATATACCAGATGTTCCCTCACCCATACAACAGCCTGCTCAACAAGCCCCCGCAGAACAGACAGCTTCTTCACAGCCTTTACCGCAATCCATACAGGCTCCTGCACAAGCGCCATCACAGTTTGACGCCCCTAATGTTATAAAAGGCGTTGTAAAAGATCCTAGAGGGAAATTGCTTCCGCATATTATTGTAGAATTCTTAGATGAGAATAAAATCCCGCAAAGAACATTTAGAACTAACCAAAATGGTGCGTTTGCTGCTGCTACCCCCATGCCAAACGGAACATACACCATTCACCTGGAAGACACACTCAAAAAGCAGGAGTTTTCTGACGTAACTATTCAACTTTCAGGCATCATTCTTCCTCCCCTTGAAATAACTTCAGTAGATCAGCGTGAGAAATTAAGACAAGAGCTTTTTGGAGTTGCAAAAACTGCCCAAGTTTAAAAATATAGCGACGAACAGATTTTTTCTTATATAAATATGTCGAAAATAAAATCAAGCACACAAACATTTATTGAAATAGAGGACATTAAAGAAGATGTAGTTTTTTTGCGCGGAAGAGGCGCCTGCTCAATTTTAGAGGTCTCAAGCGTCAACTTCTTTCTTCTTTCTCAAGATGAACAGAATGCCAGGATTTATGGATACATGTCCCTACTAAATTCTTTATCTTTTGCGCTTCAGATTGTAATTGTGAGTAAGAAAATAGACCTTACTTCATATATTGCGTCCTTAGACCACAAAATAGGAACGGTTAACAACCAAAGAATCAAGGAACACCTAAGGCTTTATAAAGAGTTTATTCAGGAGCTCATTAAAGATGCCGGGCTCTTAGATAAAAAAACATATGCCGTTATTCCGTTTAGCTCGTTAGAGCTGGGTCCAACCGGAACAAATAAAGACTTTGCTACCAGAGTGTCGGAATCTTTAGCAACAAAACGGTCAAACGTCATGACACAAATTGAAAGAATTGGTCTTTCAAGCAGAGCTTTGAAGGCAGAAGAACTAGGACGCATATTTTTTGAGCTTTATAACCAGCAAGCAATTCCAGTAGATTTCTCATCAAGTGATATAAAAAACATAATCATTTAAAACTTTATGCTAGGTTTAGGATCAAAAAAAAATCAAACAGCACAGACTCCTCCTGTTACCTCAGCCCCAACAGGAACTATAGTTGTTCCTTCCGGAACCACAGCCCAACAACCAACCCATCACGCCGTTGACCCTGCTATTCAAAAAGGGATTGAAACTCTTAAAAAGGGGTCCATCTCCCTGGTTGATCTTATAGCTCCTTCTTCTGTGGAGGTTGACTTTAAGCATATTAGAGTTGGAGACGCGTTCTACAGATCTTTTATAGTGGTTGATTATCCCAGAGAAGTTTCTCCCTCATGGCTTTCTATGCTCATAGATTATAAGGAAACCATGAATGTTTCCATGTTTATTTATCCCGTTGAAAGCAAGGATATTCTGTCTAACCTGAGACGCAAAATTGCTGAAATGGAGGCAACCATAGAGTCTGATATGAAAAACGGTACAGAACCAGACCCAAAAGTAAGAGCGGCGCTGGAAGATGCTGTTGCCCTGCGGGAAGAACTTGCGCGCGGTTTGGAGCGGTTTTTCCAGTTTGGGCTGTATATCACGCTTGCTGCAAAAACACTAGATGAACTGAATAAAAAGACAAATGAATTGACTTCACTTCTTGCGTCTAACCTTTTAGTTATTAAACCCGCTACTCTTCAGATGGAAGACGGATTCAAAACCACACTGCCCCTAGGAACAGATAAGCTTTTTGTAACACGCAATATGGACACCACGTCTGTTGCTTCAACATTTCCTTTTACCTCTTATGAAATTTCTCACCCTAACGGAATTTTTTACGGAGTAAATACTCTTAACAATTCACTTGTAATTATAGACAGGTTCTCTTTTGAGAACGCAAATTCAGTAGTTTTTGGAAAATCTGGTGCTGGAAAATCTTTCCTGGTTAAGCTTGAAGTGTTGCGTCAAATGATGTTTGATGCTGAAATTCTTATTATAGACCCAGAGGATGAGTATAAAACTTTGTGCCATGCGCTTGATGGAGAGTATATATCTTTTTCAAAAGACTCTGAGGTAAAAATTAACCCATTTGCGCTCTTATCTGATGATAAAACAGAAGCTCAGCTTGGTATAAAAATTCTTTCCATGCACTCACTTCTTAAAACAATGCTTGGAAGTTTTACGCCAACTCAAGAAGCAATTCTAGACAGAAGCTTAGTGCTTTGCTACAAGCAAAAAGGAATTACCCCTGACCCTTCTACTTATGACAAAGAACCACCCATCTTAGAAGATCTTTATAAAACACTTCTTAATATGGAGGAGCAGGATGCAAAAGACCTTGCGTTTAGGCTTGAAAAATATGTAAAGGGAGGATTTGCAGGGCTTTTAAACGAACAGACAAACTATGATGTTAAAAATCAACTCACTGTTTTTTCCATAAAGCAGTTAGAAGATGCTCTGCGCCCTGTTGCGATGCAGGTAATTTTAGACTTTATCTGGAACAGAGTAAGAACACGACTTAAGAAAAGAATTTTAATAGTGGATGAGGCATGGTACTTAATGAAAAATCCGGACTCGGCGTCATTTTTACAAGGAATTGCAAAGCGTGCAAGAAAATACTATCTAGGCGTAACCACATTAACACAGGACATAGAGGACTTTTTGTCTTCTGATTATGGAAAGGCAATTTTATCAAACTCTTCTATGCAGATTCTTTTAAAACAAAACTCTTCTGAAGTGGAAACTTTAGCGGCAACATTAAATCTATCAGAAGGAGAAAAGCAGTTTTTGCTCACCGCACAGGTAGGAGAAGGGCTTTTATTTGCAGGACAGAATCATATAACCGCACAGTTCATGGCGTCTAATTTTGAATATCAAATAATCACTTCAAAACCACAAGACATCATAGAAGACGAACAGTCTAAAAATGGGGCTGCTGAAAAATTCATAGAACAACAAAGCGCCCCTTCTCCGTCTCAAACGTCAAGTATCCCTTCTGTTGAGACGCCTCAGCCCGTCTCAGCACCCCAACCAGTGTCTACAGCTCAACCATTAGCTACACCAGCTCCAGCTGATGCCTTGCAATCACAACCTGCTCAAACGCCACCTACTCAAGCCCCTGCACCAGCTTCATGGAATTCTCCTACTGCACCGCAACCAGCTCAAGCCCCTACTCAGCCTGCTGTAACCCCAAATATACCCACACCTCCACCTATGCCATCCTCAACTACAACCCAGCAAGCAAATAATGGATGAAAAACTTACTAACATGCTATGGCAACAACTAATGCTCCTGACAAAAAAACAAATAATCCAGCCACAAGCATTAGAAATCCTGATGGTAGTTCGAGTCCTCCTTCTTCACAAAGAACCATTCCTAGCCAAGCCTCCTCACCTATAACTGCAGCTCAGAAAACGCCAACCTCAACTGTTAACACAAAAAGAACACTGGGAAAAGGCACAAAAATAGAATTTGACAGTAACTCTGCTGGTGAATTTCAAATAGAGGAAGGACGGGGAAACACACGGGTCGAAGAACTTTCAAGACAATCGACAGCAAGCCGCTCTGGTATTTCAGGTGCTCAAACAAAAACACTTTCCTCTGAAGACGCACGTGCAGCCGTTCAGGAAGCTATAAGAATAGTGGAGGAGCAAGAAACTACTCCAGCTGCACAGCCGGCATCGGGTAAACCATCCAATACTGATGCTGAACACGCCATTTCATCAAATGAAGCAAACTCTGCGGTAGATGAGGCCGAAAGGATAGTAAGTGACTCTCAAAAAAAGTCGGGAAGTATTTTAAAGACTGTTGTCAAGAACTCAACACCAGTAGGAATTGCAGCAAGTCTTGCAGGAGCCGCATCCCAAAAGCTCTCGGGAGGAAATTTACAAAAATCTGAAGGTGGCTCTTCTCAAGAACCTCTGGAGGGTGAGCCTTCTGAAGCTGAAAGGAAAAAAGGGAACATTGCCACAAGTATTCTTAAAAATACAACGCCAGCTGGAATTGCATATAGCGCCGCAACCGAGGGGCTAAGACGTACCAGAGGAAAAAATGCAAAAGAAAAACAAGCTGAAGAACCTGCATCCTCCTCCTTAAAACCTCATAAAAATACAGCGACTGAAAAAGCAGGGCGAGCACTTCTTTATAGTACTCCAGCAGGATTTGTTGTTGGGTTCTTAGGCTCACGCGCAAAACAGCGCGTTTTTGGCAAGAAAACAGTTGAGGAAATTGAAAAAGAGCAGTCTGCGCAAAAAAAACACTCGAAACACTGGGGGATGTCTATTGCCAAGAACCTTACCCCTGTTGGAATCGCAGCCTCGATCGGAAAGCTCGGGATAAATAAAATACGTGGAAAACAATACAAAAACGAGGACACTTCATTGATAGCTCCTGACACAGCTAAACACAAAAAGAGCCGGCTTTTTTCGATTGTAAAAAACATTACTCCTCTTGGCATTGCGACAACGGTTACCGGTAAGGGGGTGCAGAAAGTAACCAGAAGAAGAAAAAATGCGTTTGAATATCAAAAGGAAAAAAATGACCAGATTATTGCATTGGCAAAATTGAGAGGATTTAACCCCAAAGCTCTTTACAACAAGCTTAGAGATTCAAAAGTGTGGAAAATGCGAGAATGGGGAGAAAAGAAAAAAAACAATCAAAAGCTTACTCAAGGAAAAGGTACTTCTGGGTCAAAAAATGCAGGAGGTTCACCCTCACAAACTTTTGCAGGTTACAGTCAAAACATACCCACCCGTTTTTTTTCTTTAAAATCCTTTACCTCCAAACGCATCTTGGGAGGAAGAAGCGTATGGATTGGAGGAGGAACGCGAGGATCAGGTTCAGGTTATGGTACGAGAGCCGTAAAAAAAAAGGAGGGAAAACTGGCGGGGCAAGCTCTTCAACAATTAGAGCAAAAAGCTGCAGCGGCAATTATCGGCAATCCACCAGTCCTTTTGGGAATAGGAATAGCCTTATTAGTAGTTGGGTTTTTTGTTGCAATGCTTATTATCATAATAACAGCAACTGGTGGGGGATCCAGTAATTTTTCAGGAGGAGTAGGTGGAGACACAGGCGGAGGAAGCAATGGGGGAACCACTCCACCAAACACAAATCCAATACCTGGCTTTACCATAAATAAACAAGTTGATAAAACACAGATAACTTATAACCCATCTAGCCCTGAAAGAATCACTTATACAATAACTTACTCCTACACTCCTTCTTCCGGTACAACCATTCAAATTTCAGACATAACAATTTCAGATAAAATCTCTAGCGGTGCAAAATTTATAAGCGCCTCGGGTAATTCCAGCTTTGACACCGGCGCTAACACGGTGAGCTGGAAACTCTCAGACCCTGCAAACACAAGCCCGCTTACTCTAATAGTAGAACCGGTAAGTGATAATATAATAATAAGCAACAGCGCAACGGCAATGGCAAATTCAACACAAAATGTAACAACACCAAACTCAGATACCTGCAATGGTTATTATACGCTTACAAGCCCTTCGGCAAACTTTGGAGATCCCAATTGTGACTTTGCAACTGATGCAAGCCGTATCCAAGCTCAAAATGCAGTAGGTGAAATTCTTAAATCACAGGATCCAAATAACGCTGATGCATGGTTTCAGGTAGTTATTCCAAAGGAATCTAGTTGGAACCCAAACGCTTTTAGTGGATCTTCTACGAGCGGCAACGGCGCATACGGACTCTACCAGATGAATCCTAAAGGAAAAAGCACGAGTGGCCCAAATGATGTAGGGAATGTTGGATGGAGTGAGCAAACCACAAATGCTATGGGACTTGCCGCAACTCTTAGAGCCAACGGTGTTCCTTACGCTGGTCCTCCCGGATATTGGCAGGCCTGGCAGGGAGTAACCCAAAGATGAAAACACTACTTTTTATTTTAGTTGCCGTCTTTACTACCCTATTTCTAATAGTTGTGTTTATTATTTTTGAGTACTTAGGACAAAATTCACCTATTCCCAATAATCCTAAAGTGGCAATTCCTACGCTTATTCCAAATCAAAAAGAAACTAATGTCTCCCCCCCTCCGTTTTCTTACAACCCTGAAAAAAGTAATAAACTTATTGATCTTTCCAAAAACAGAAGGGCTCTTTCTGATGATGGACAAAATTCCAAAAATACAATTGTTCAAAACCTAAACAGTAAGCCAGGTGAGGTTTTTACCAATAGCAATGTACAAATAGCTTACCTCCCGTCTATGGACGCTTTTATTGCAGAAATAAGAAGTGTCAACATTTCTCAGGCTAAAAAAGACGCGGTAGACTTTTTAATATCTAAAGGGTTTACGAAGGAAGATGTTTGCAAGCTCCCTCTGTCCTTTTATCTTAGTTCTGAGGTAAAATCATCCATTCTTGAATCTCACGCTTTATTTAATCCATTACCGGAAGGGTGTTAATTATGAAAAAGTTAATTATATTGTTATTTTTAGTCACTGGCATTTTATTTATTGTGCCAATAAAAACATTGGCACAATTTAGTAACAGCAGTAACACTGTCACAACACGCGTGGGAAGCCCTGCGGGAGCAATCGCAGCGTGTCCCATACCAAATGGGGTTATTACCTGTGGCAGTGAACGAGTTAACGTTAATGGATGCGGACACTGCACACAAGACTATATAAATATTGATCCTGCTCAATTAAGACCTCTTTGCACGGATCCAAATTACCCCGGAATACATTATGCTATGGACATAGGGGGTAGCGATTTTCAAAACGTGATTCTCCCTTCCGTAGATGGCAAGATAATTACATGGGCTTTTTTGGGACAAACAAACAACATTGGGAATCAAGCAATCCAAGTTTATTCTGGGACTGAACCTTCTTCCGGAGAAAAATACAGAATTCAATTTCACCATACAGATCCGGGAAGTGGTGGAGGAAACCTCTCCTCTGGAGATGTAGGAGCAAAAATATGCGGAAATGGTTGCAACATGCACCACGTACATGTAGAATTTGCTAAGGTTACAGCATCAGGAACACAATGGGTAGATGCACCCGATTACTTTTGTAAATAGCTATGGAATTTAGTTATAGACTCAAAATTATTGTAATTGGTATTGTTGTTTTATTAATTATAATTTTTTTTCTATTTTTGTCTTTTTTCCTAAAACCCAATGAAAAACAGAGTAACACAGAAAATTCTACCAATATAAATCCCACAAAAACAACCAAAAATCCAGAAGAGTTTACGGTGTTAGGTTTTACACCAAGCGACCAGAAAACAGCCTATTATCCCGATCAGCCAATAGAAATACTGTTTAGCCAAAATGTCTCTAAAGAAGGGATAAAGATAGATGTTTTTCCAAAAGTAGAATATTATTTTACGCAGGGTGACGAAAAAGATAAGTTAACTCTTTATCCAAAAACAGTATGGCAAAACGGGGAAACAAAAATTACTATTCTTCAAGAAACCGTTTCCTACAGTAACACGCGCCTCTCCACCCCTTTTGTTTACATTATCCACTCAGCGCTTCCCTCCTCCCCTCCATCACGGGCTGCTTATTAGTCCTGTACCCGTACGGGCATGATAACGTGTAGAAACGTACTTAACCCTGAGATCTCAAATAACGCTGGCTCTGTTGAGCTGTTCAGCCTTATTTTTATCTCCTTATCCTCTATAACCCGCAGCAAATCCAAAAGAAACTTTATGTTAAAACTAATAGACACATCGTCCCCTGCCTGTTTTGTATCCATTGTTACTTCTGCTTGCCCTAATGCTCCAGAGGAAGCATCCATATAAAGCGTGTTCTGTTCAAATCTTAGATTCACTACGTTTGCGTTCTCTCGGGCAAAAACCAGAATTGTTTTTAGGTTCTTAGACATTTCTAAAGCGTCTAGCTCGATGTCTATGGATAAATTTTTAGGCAAAACCCTCTCATAATCTGGGTAGGAGCCCTCTATAAGCCTTCCTATAAGCGTGGTTCCTGTTGTCTGAAGTATTGCTTGATTGTTTTCTTCGTTTACAAAAAGGTTTATTTCTTCGCCCTCCTTCAGGGATAGTCCTTCAGCAACTAGTCTTGGCGATAAAATAATTCCCTCCCCCAATTCTTCTTCCCCTTCTTCGTCCTCTATTTTAACCAAAGACAGCCTGTACCCGTCTGTTGCGATATACTCTGTGGTTTTTTCTCTTCTTTTAACACAGATCCCTGTTAGATGCGGTCTTGACTCGTCTTGAGAAACCGCAAAAATTAACTTTGAAAACACCTCTTCAAATGCTTTTTTTTCTTTTTTTAAAATTTGTCTTCCCTTTTCTTCGTACAGTTTTGGAAATTCGTCTTTTGGAAGACATTGAAAGGAGAATTTGTTTTTTTGTGTTTGCAGTTTTAGGGTGTCTTTATCCTGGGTAATAATCGCCTTCCCTTGTCCTAAAGACGCTACAACTTCCAAAAATTGTTTTCCTGGTACCATCACTCCTCCCTCCTTCTCTGTTTTTGCGGGGATTGTGTGTTGGATTGCAAAGTCCAGGTCTGTTGCTGAAAAAGAAAGACCTTTTTGTGTTGCCTCTATTAATACGCTCGTCTGAACCGGTATTTGTGAGTGTGGCGTTAAGACACGAAGAAGAGACCCCGTGTAAGGAATTAAATTTTCTATTAAAAACTCGGCTTCCATAATTAATATACTTTAGAAACAGTAGTAGTATAGTTGCACAAGTGGAAAAAAGCAATTAAAGAAGCAAGAAAAAATGTGGAAAACTAAAGGAAAACAGTGTTAACTTTTTGTTTAAAAAAACAACACCCAACAAAACAAAGAAAAAAAACTAGTTGTTTTCAGAAATCTTTCCACGGATATAAGAGACCTCTTCTCTTACTCTTTCCTGTGTTTCTAATAAAACCCTTACCTTTTCAACTCCATGCATAATGGTTGTGTGGTCCCGACCACCCAAAAGATTTCCAATTTCGGCTAGGGGTAACATCCCCTCTTCTTTTAATAGAAACATGCACACATGTCTAGGTTTAACAAAAACAGCGTCGCGTCTGTCTCCCTTTAGCTGGGTAGGCTTAATGTTGTAAAAATCACAAACAGAATCAATAATTGTATCGGGATGTAAAAAAGTGGGTTTTTCTTTAGGTTTTCCCATAAGAGATAGTATTTCTTTTTCTGTTGGTTCCAGTCCCCTTTGTACTGTTTGAAGCGTCGAAAGTTTTAGCAGAAAACCTTCAAGGGCACGTGTGTTTTCAAACCTTTCAGCTATGATCTGCGCTGTTTTGGAAGTAAGCTCAATATTGTACTTT